>JAYTYG010000353.1:0-4281 GCA_043742585.1 Spartobacteria bacterium | reverse complement strand
CCCACAATAGGTTGAGGCACCTACGGGGATCGACGCAGTGGACGCAGTGGACGCAGTGGACGCAGGGCCTGTCCCTTTCAGTTCTTCGCGTCTCTGCGCCTCGGCGTTAAAAAGAGCCTTTTCCCGGCCGCCGCGCTGCGTTCAAGCTCAAAGTGGCGGACGGAAACTTTTCCCAACACAACCTTGCGGCAGGCGGCGGGCACGCCATCGTGTGCACCTCTTTCCATGTCCGGCTTCCGACTCTTCGATCTTAATCCCGCCCAGGAACTCGCAGTGCGCACCATCGAGGGGCCGCTGCTGATTTTGGCCGGCGCCGGCACGGGTAAAACCCGGGTGATCACGATGCGCGTGGCGTATCTGATTTCGCAGGGGATCAGTCCGGAACAGATCCTGGCGGTGACATTCACCAATAAAGCCGCGAACGAAATGCGCGAGCGGTTGGCGACCCTGATCGAGAAATCGCAGGCCAAGCTCGTCACCATGTCCACCTTTCACGCGCTTTGCATGCGCGTCCTGCGTCAGGATATCGACAAGCTCGGCTACAAAAAGAATTTCTCAATTTACGACGAAGGCGACACGACCGGGCTCATTAAAAAAATCATCACCCGCACCGCTGCGCGCGACGAAAAGCTCGATCCGGCGGTGGCAAAGAGCTTGATCAGCAAAGCCAAAAACAACGGCTGGTCGGCGCCCGAAGATGATAAGACCTTGATCGGCGCGGTTTTTGCCCGCTACCAAGTCGAACTCAAAACATTGAATGCGGTGGACTTCGACGATCTACTCCTGCTCGCGGTCAAGCTCCTCAATGAACATCACGACGTCAGGGATCGGTGGAATCGGCGGTTCAGATACTTGATGGTCGATGAGTTTCAGGACACGAACCGTTTGCAGTTGGAGTTGGTGTCGTTACTGGCCACGCCGCTGAATGGCGCGGCCAAGGTGCCTCCGAACGTCGCTGTCGTGGGCGATGACGATCAATCCATTTACGGTTGGCGCGGTGCCGAGGTGTCGAACATCCTGGAGTTCGAAACGCACTTTCCCAATCCGGTGGTGGTCAAGCTGGAGCAAAACTATCGCTCCACAAATGCCATTCTGGGCACTGCCAACGGGCTGATTAAAAATAATCCCCGACGCCGCCCGAAATCACTTTGGAGCTCCAAGGAAGGCGGCGCCAAGGTGCGGATCGTCCAAATGCCCGATGACCGCCAGGAGGCGGAGTTTATCGCCAACGAAATCGCCCAGCGAGTCGTGACCGAGGCGGCCAAACATGAAGACTTCGCCGTCCTTTATCGCATGAACGCGCAGTCGCGCTCCATCGAACATAACCTGCGCGAACTGCGCATTCCCTATCATGTGGTCGGAGGCAAGAGCTTCTTCGATGCCCGCGAGATCAAGGATTTCCTCGCCTACGCGAGTTGCCTACTGAACACCGACGACGACGTGTCGGTTTTGCGGATCATCAATACACCCGCGCGGGGTATCGGCCCGACCGTGGTGGAGCGGGCCACCGAATTCAGCATCCACGCGCGGTGTTCCGTGTTTGCGGCGATGCAAAATGAGGAGTTTCGGAGCACGCTTTCCAAGCGGGCTTCCGGGGCCATCGACGGCTTTGTGGCTTTGCTCGACACGTTTGAAACCAAGCTGCACGAACCGCTTTCGGATCAGCCGGCGGTGCTGCGGGCGTTCATCGATGAGACGGGCTACTTGGACGATCTTAAGCGCACTTGTAAAACGCCCGAGGAAGGTCTCAAGCGCGAGCATAAGGTCCTGGAGATGATCCGGTGGTTTGAGGAAAATCAGGCCCGCGCGGACAAAGGGCTGCGGGGTTTTCTCGATGACATGATGCTGCGTCAGGAAAAGCAGGAGGATGAGAAAAAGGAAGGGGGCGACGGAGTGACTCTGATCACCCTGCATGCGGCGAAGGGGCTGGAGTTTCCGCATGTCTATCTCATCGGGCTCGAAGAAGGGCTGTTGCCCCATGACCGCTCCAAAGTCGAGGGCACGGTCGATGAAGAGCGGCGCTTACTTTACGTGGGGATCACCCGTGCCCAACGCACCTTGGCGCTGACCTGGTGCCGGAATCGGTTGAAATACGGGAGCACCGCGCCGTGTTTTGCGAGTTCATTTATTAAGGAGCTCCCGCCTGAGTTGGTCGAGCATCACGATGTCTCCCAGATCCTCAATGCGCCGGTGGAGGAGAAGTCCGTGAAGGGTCGCTTCGACCAGATGCTCTCGTTTCTGGATAAGGTGCAGGATTAACGCAGCGCTGAAGACCGCAGATCGCGAAGGAGACTGAAGGGAAGGACTGAAGGGGGGCTGAAGGGGACCGGCAGTCCTATACTTCCGCCCTTCGCGGCTCCGCGTGAGCGCGATTATTTTAGACATTCTCAGGCCCGTGCCCGTTGAAGGCGTCGCGTTTTACTGCTTTGGCTCCCGTGCAGGCTTTTGAAAATCTGCAGGTAAAGTTCGCCCCTAAATCGCGCCGCCGCTGATCAGCTTCCAATTCCGCCAATAATAGCCGATGCCGGAATAAACCGTGAGGACCAAAGCCACGGTGATGAAGATGGGGCCGCCGATGCCCCAAAGATCGGCCCAGAGTGTGCCGATAAAGAACCAGTTGGCCCGTTCCATTTCGGCGAGGGACAGCAGGATCAGGAAGTAGAGCACCATGACGATCTGCCAGATGGTCTTGTGTTTGCCGAGCCTTTCGGCGGGCAGCACCACGCCTTTGCTGGCCGCTAACAGACGGAGGCCGGTGATGAGGAATTCCCGGCTGATGATGGTGATGGCGACCCAGGCGGGGAACGCCTTGGGCACGAGGAGAATAAAGGCCGCAGCCATCATGATTTTGTCCACCAACGGATCCATCAACTTGCCGAAATCGGTCACCAGATTGCGGCGGCGGGCGATGGCGCCGTCGAGGTAATCGGTGATACTGGCGATCACGAAAATGGCGAGGGCGGCGGTGCTGGCGAATGCCCAATAATCGCTGAGCGAAAGGGCCAGCACAAAGGTCGCCGTGAGGAAAAAACGGGCGACGGTGAGCTGATTCGGCAGATTCATAAGGGTTGGCGCGCCATTTAAGTCAGCTGAGCTGAGGGAGCAAGCCGATGTCGACCTTTTCGAGCGAAATCACGTTTGCTATGGCGTTGATTTTGCCGATAGCCTCCGCCTCCTCTCAACCTAAAACCCCAAATTCTACATAACTCATGACCGCCACTTGTGATATCGGCCTTATTGGCCTCGCCGTGATGGGCGAAAATCTCGTCCTCAACATGGAGAGCAAGGGCTTCTCCGTCGCAGTTTATAACCGGACCACTTCGGTGACTGAAAAATTTGCTCAAGGCCGCGGGGCGGGCAAGAAATTTGTGGCAGCCAAGACTCTGGAAGAGTTTGTCGGTGCGCTCGTGCGGCCCCGCAAGGCGCAGATCATGGTCAAAGCGGGAGCGCCCGTGGACGCGGTGATCGAGCAGCTCATCCCCTTGATGGAGCCCGGCGACATCATCATTGATGGCGGGAACTCGCTGTGGACCGACACGCAGCGCCGTGAGAAATATCTTAAGGAAAAGGGCATTCACTTCTTTGGCGTCGGCGTCTCCGGCGGAGAAGAAGGCGCGCTCAAAGGCCCTTCGATCATGCCCGGCGGCTCCAAGGAAGGCTGGGAAGCCATCGCTCCGATCTATACCCGCATCGCGGCTATCGCTGAAGGCGAGCCTTGCTGCCGGCACATGGGGCCTGATGGCGCAGGCCATTATGTGAAAATGGTCCACAACGGCATCGAATACGGCGACATGCAGTTGATCTGCGAAGCTTACGCGATCCTTAAAGCGACGGTGAACCCTTCGGCTGAAGAGTTTGCTCAGATTTTCTCCGACTGGAACCAGGGCGAACTCAATTCCTTCCTGATCGAGATCACGGCCAATATTTTCACCCGGCATGATCCGGAGACGGGCAAGCCGTTGGTGGACTTGATCGTGGACAAAGCGGGCCAAAAGGGCACGGGCAAATGGACCGTGGGTCATGCCGTTGAAATGGGCGTGCCTCTGAGCGTCATCGGCGGCGCGGTTGAAGCGCGGATTCTTTCGTCGCTCAAAGACGAGCGCGTGCTCGCCAGCAAAGATCTGCCAGGACCTGTGGCGGTGCCGTTCACGGGCGATCGCGTGAAGATGATCGAGGCGGTGCGTGACGCGCTTTATGCCAGCAAGATCATCAGCTACGCGCAGGGCTTTGTGCAGTTGGGCGCGGCCGGCAAGCTTTACAACTGGTCCCTCAATTTCGGGG
>JAYTYG010000352.1:0-5183 GCA_043742585.1 Spartobacteria bacterium | reverse complement strand
GGGCCCAGCCTGTCGCCGGGGGGGGGCGCTCCCCGCGCTGGAGCCGCTAAAACGGGATGCGCCGCTGAAAAAGCGTCGCAGCGAATATTCGCCGCAACGAATATTCGTGCAAGCCTGGCGCAGGCCGGGTTGGGACCGCTGTGGGGTATGTAACCGTTGGTTCTATTTCGCGGTTAAGGCGGCGCGTTCGTCGCCGGCGGCCCCGGATTTTTCGAGGTAATAATCGTAATTGCCGGGATATGGGATGATCTGGCCGCCTTTGACGTGGAGGACCTTGGTGGCGAGATGTCGGATGAAATGGACGTCATGGGAAATGAAGACGAGGGTGCCTTCGTATTTTTCCAGGGCCAGGGTCAGGGATTCCACGCTGTTAATGTCGAGATGCGTGGTGGGCTCATCCATGAGCAGGAGATTGGGCGGGTCGACCAGGAACTTGATCAGGTTGAGGCGGCTTTTCTCGCCGCCGCTGAGCACCTCGGTTTTCTTATAAATCTCGTCTTTGCGGAACAGGAACGAGCCTAGGATGCCGCGCGCTTCGTCTTCGCGAATGGTGGGGGCGCTATCGAGCACTTCGTCGAGCACGGTCTTGTTTGCGTCGAGGGTTTCCGAGCGGTGTTGGCTGAAGTAACCGATCTTGGCGTTGTGTCCTAGGTTGCGGTTGCCTTTTTGAAACTCGACGACTCCTGCGAGGATCTTGAGCAAGGTGGATTTGCCGGCACCGTTGGGGCCAACGAGCACGGTGCGTTCGCCACGTTCGATGGTGAGGTCAACGCCTTGATAGACTTTGTGGTCGCCGTAAGCCATGTGGACGGCTTCCAGCGAGATGGCCCGAGAGCCCCCGCGCGGCGGCTGCGGGATTTGGAAGCGGAAGGGCTTGCGCGGAGGCATGGGCTTTTCGATCAACTCCATGCGTTCGATCTGCTTGAGCTTGCTCATGGCTTGCGAAGCTTTGGAGGGGTTGGCGCGGAAACGGTCCGCAAACTCTTGTAGCGCTTTGATCTCCTTTTGTTGGTTCTTATACGAGGCGTTTTGCTGCTCGTAGTTGGCTTCGCGCTGGAGTAGGTAGGCGGAGTAATTGCCCGTGTAGGCTATGAGTTTCTGCTCCGATATCTCATGCACGGTTTCCACGATCTCATCCATGAATTGGCGGTCATGAGAAATCATGAGGACTGCGCCGGAATAGGTTTTGAGATATTCCTGAAGCCAGAGCAGGGAGAGGAGGTCGAGATGGTTGGTGGGCTCGTCGAGGAGTAGGAGGTCTGGTTCCATGACCAAGAGGTGCGCGAGATGCGCTCGCATGATCCAGCCGCCGCTCATTTCTTTTGCGGGGCGTTCAAAATCGGTTTCCCGATAGCCGAGGCCGCGGAGGATTTTTTTAGCCTTGGCTTCGACTTGCGGGTCGCTGAGTGCGTCGAATTTGGCATGCGCTTCGAGATACTCCGGGCCGTCGACGTTGCCGGCTTTTTCGAGGTCGTGGAGTTTCTTTTCCAGGGCCGGGATTTCCCCGGCGCGGCCGGTGGCGACGTCCATGACGGTTTCGTCGCCAATCGGGGAGCTTTCCTGGGGAAGATAACCGACCATGGTCCAGGCATCGCGCTCGATGGTGCCGGAGTCGGGGTCGTCGGTGTGCAGGATGATGGAGAAGAGGGTGGATTTGCCGGCGCCATTGGGGCCGACCAGGGCGACCCGTTCGCCGTAGTTGACTTGCATTGAGGCGTTCTCGAAGAGTGTGCGGCCGCCGACAGTTTTTCTAAGGTCGCGAATGGATAACATGGGAAAGTTTAGTAGTGAAAAAAGGGCGGTTTGTTGCGACGAATGAAAGACGAATGAAAGACGAGTGAAAGACGAATGGAGCTGGCTGGCTTCATGGCCGAGTCGCCCAATGTGGGTGAGCTTCGAGGGAAGTTCAAGAGTTGAGCCGCTTCAATGGATGGGGCGGCGGGTATTGAGTCGGGTATTGAGTCGGGAATTGCGGGGGAAATTGCGGGGGAAATTGCGGGGGATGAAAGGCTGGCGTCGCGCTGTAATTAGGCAATAGATGCGGGATGCCGCGTCGCGTTGTTTTTCTTCTCATGTCGTGCCTATTGGTTTTGATGACCGGGTGCGCGAGCACTGCGCCGTATGTTTACCGTTACGTGCCAGGAAAGACGGCGATCTTGCGCGATGGTTATGCGATCGCGCCGCCTTCCGCTCCCGAGGCTGTGCTGGCTGCCATCGCCGCCGGCAATCGTATCGCCGGGTTGCCTTATGGAATGGGTGCCGGTCACGGCACGGGGATCGATACGGCTTACGATTGTTCTGGGGCCGCTTCTTTCGTGTTGAGCGCTGCGGGCCGACTCCGAGGGACGACGACGTCGGAGGGGTTCCGGCATTATGGGGTCGGGGGATATGGCGATTGGATCAGCGTTTATGCCCGCCGTGGCCATGTTTTTCTGGCGGTGGCCGGCCTGCGGTTTGACACCGGCTGGACGAATGGTCCGCGCGGCCCACAATGGACCACGCGCTCACGGCCTGCCAAGGGTTGCGTGGTCCGGCATCCGCGTGGCCTCTAACGCCCCGCCGCTTTCCTGTAATATTTTAGCCTCACAGAACGCAGAGAGCACAACATCCGAAAGAGCGACAAAAGTGCGTGGCTCTTCCCGCACGTTGCGCTCTTGAGCTCTTGAAGATTCGGTGAATGTGACTCTCGCCGTACGGGTTGCGTTAGTTTACGTTCTCGATTTCAGGTGTAACGCAGAGCGCAGAAGCCCGGAGTTGAGGGTGCCTTAGCAGTGGCGGTGGTTTAATATGTCGGCTCTAAATTCTGTAACGCTTTGGGCGCAGAGGCGCTGGGAATTTGCAGAGGGCCTGAGGATTAAAGGGGAGTCACTGGGCGCGATTTCGTCCCACCGTATTCCCCTTCAGTTGTCCGCGTCTCTGCGCCTGCGTTAAAACCTGTCCGCTCTGCGTTAGATAGTCCGTTTCATGACGGTCAACAGCGGGCTGAGGTCCTGCATGAGTTGATTAAACCCGGCGAAGTCGAGCTGTTGCTGGCCGTCGCTCAGCGCTTCGGCGGGGTGGGGGTGTACTTCGACGAGCAAGCCGTCCGCGCCCATGGCCACGGCTCCGGCGCAAAGCGAGCGCACCAAGTCCGCGCGGCCACAGCCCTGGCTGGGATCGATGATGACAGGCAAATGCGATTCGCGTTTGATGATCGCCACGGCCGAAAGATCCAGGGTGTTGCGGGTATAGGTCTCAAATGTGCGAATGCCGCGCTCGCAGAACATCACGTTCGGGTTGCCGTGGGCCATGATGTATTCGGCCGCCAACAGCCATTCGTCGATGCGCTCGCTCAACCCGCGCTTGAGCAGGATGGGCTTGCCGCTACGGGCGCATTCGATGAGCAGTTGGAAGTTTTGCGAATTCCGGGCGCCGACTTGGAGGATGTCGGCTGTCTGGGCGACGTGCTCGACGTGATTTTCGCTCAACACTTCGGTGATGATTTTCAGTCCCGTTTCCTCCTTGGCCACTGCCAGCAAACGCAGGCCTTCCTTGCCCAAGCCTTGAAATTCGTAGGGAGACGTGCGCGGTTTGTAGGCGCCTCCGCGCAGGATCGTGGCTCCGGCGGCCTTTACTGCGCGAGCCGTGGTCAGGAGCTGCTCTTCACTTTCCACAGAGCAGGGGCCTGCCATCATACAGAATTTTTCGCCCCCCACTTCCACTCCATCGATGTTAATCACCGAGTTGGCCGGATGCGATTCCCGGCTGACCATTTTATAGCGCTTCTGCACGCGAATCACTCTTTCAACCTGTGGCAAACAATCGAGCGCTTCCAGGCTGTTGTGGGTTTGTTCGTCGCCGATCGCCGCCACGATGGTTTGCTCGGTCCCGACAATCGGCCGCGGATCGTAGCCGAGGCGTTGCACTTCTTGGATGACCTCGTCGATTTGTTCACGAGAGGTATTGGGACGGATGACGACGATCATTGGGGTGGTTTCGAGTTGGGTGTTGCGGATTGGATGCTAGAATTCTGCCCGTTGGCGCGATTCTAGCATCGCTCTACTTTGTCTTTCAGCGCTCAACCCTCAATCCCCTTCTTTCAAAAGTGCAAGATTTCACAGCCGGCGGCATTTCAGCCCTTTCCACTCACCGCAGCTCCACTGGCGATCCTGTGTTCGACCAGCGCATCAAGGAACTGGTGGCGGACTGGGGGTGTAACCACTCGTGCGAGCTCATCGAAAGCATGGTGGTCAGTGCGTTGAAGGCGGCGCACGATCCCATCAGCGTCGCCGATCTCAAAATCTTCAATCGTTCGCTCAACGAAATGCGCTATGCGGCCCGCGTATTCGCGCCTTTCCGGCATAAGCGCAAGGTCGTCGTCTTTGGCAGCGCCCGCACTTTGCCCACCGAAGCTGAATCTGTGGAGGCCGAGGACTTTGCACGCCGGATGCGCGATGATGGTTACATGATCATTACTGGCGGGGGTGAGGGGATCATGGGCGCTGCGCAACGGGGTGCCGGGCGCGAGCACAGCTTTGGGCTCAATATCCGGCTGCCATTTGAGCAGCGCGCAAACGAGGTGATCGATGGCGATGGGAAGCTCATTAACTTCAATTATTTCTTCACCCGGAAACTCAGTTTTCTGAAGGAATCCCATGCGGTGGCTTTGTTCCCAGGCGGATTCGGCACCATGGATGAAGGCTTTGAAGTCCTCACATTGATGCAGACCGGCAAGGCGCGCATCCTGCCGGTGGTGCTCGTGGATAAGCCGGGCGGCCGTTACTGGGAGACGTGGTTCAGCTTTTTGGGCGAGTATTTGCTCAAGCTCGGACTGGTCTCGGCGGATGATTTTCATCTTTTCAAAATCGCGCACAACGTGGAGCATGCGGTCGCTGAAATTGAACATTTTTACAAGAACTTCCGCTCCTATCGCTGGGTGGGCAGTCGCATGGTGATCCGCATGAATCAGCGGCTCGCGGATTCCGCAGTAAAACAGATCAAGGCCGATTTTGTGGATATCCTCAATGGCAGCGATGTGGTCCAGTCGAGCGCGTTGCCGGAGGAACAAAATGAGCCGGAGTTGGCGGATTTGCCGCGGCTGATTTTCGCGCCGCATCGGAAGAACTTCGGCCGGTTGCG
Source organism: Spartobacteria bacterium (assembly GCA_043742585.1). Classification (GTDB taxonomy): domain Bacteria; phylum Verrucomicrobiota; class Verrucomicrobiia; order Chthoniobacterales; family Chthoniobacteraceae; genus CAIURC01. The sequence goes on along the minus strand of JAYTYG010000352.1, from coordinate 65 downwards.
GCAGTTGATCGATGCGATCAATAACTCGGAGACGGTGGACTGAGGTGTAGGAGAGCGATTGGGGC
>JAYTYG010000351.1:0-2817 GCA_043742585.1 Spartobacteria bacterium | reverse complement strand
GGTGCATGTGGCAGTTCATGCACTGGGAGGACGGAATCGACCGTGTGAACTGGTGCAGAATCGGGTGGCCGCGCTCGTTCTTCGGGATCGTGGGATCTTTGGTAAAGCTCAGGCCTTGGTGCCCGTATTTGCTCCACCACCCGGAGTTGGTGGGTGACCGGTCATTGGCATAAACAACGTGGCACGCCGAGCAACCGCTGGAGCGATAGTCGCCAGGTCGGTTATTGGAGCCCATGAATCCTAAGAGCGGATCATGCAGACGCGTTTTTTGTGCACCCAGAATCACAGGGTCGGTCCGGTTCAACGTGCCCAGTCCGCGGTCGGATAGGCGACGTTCGGGTTTGCCCGGAGGCTCTTCTACATTAGGCAGCCCCAGGGAAAGCGGCGCCAGTCCGCCCTTTTCAAAAATGCGGAGCACGTTGCCGGGCATACTGCGGTTCCACCGCGGCAGCGGGATGAGATATGGCAGGATCCCCTGGGTCCGCGTTTCCTCGGCAGTCGGCACGAATGGGTTTTCGAGTTTGAGCGCTATGCCATCGGCGCCGTAGGCCTGGCCGACGACGGGGTTTTTGATATCGATGGCGCCGTTGTTATAAGCCGCCGCATTCCATAGCATCGCGCCATGGTTCATCATCGAGTGGCCAACGCGGTCGACGATGTCCCCATGACAGAGGCCGCAAGCCTTGCTCGCCGCCCGCAGGTCGCCGGGGTTGATGAATCGAATGAACTCCGGTGATTCATGATTAAGAACAACAGTCGCATTGTTCGGGTTGGCTGAGCTTAGCCAGAACTCCGGATTGAGCGGGGGCACATGGGCTTCCTGAATCTTGAGTCCACGCCGTGGGTCACCGCCATGACAGTCGATGCAGCCTAGCACCACATTGGGCGAGGTGTGCATCGTGTGTGCATCCGAGGCCTTGTGGCACTCGATACAACCAACGCTTTTGCGATGTGCTTCCTCGGCAGTCTGGTCGATCCAGTTGCGTTTCACTCCCGAGCGCGTCGCCGGCGCCGGTAGTGCTCTGGAAATGAGTGGCCCCAATCCGCTTCCGTCTGGAATGAGTTCGAGCGTCGGTTCCACTCCCTGCGTTCCCTGGGAAGTTTCCGGCCCGAGTCCAGCTTGCCCTTCTTTTTGCGGCAGAGCCGGCGGCGGGATGCTGGGTTTTTCCGGTGTCACCTCCGCCGCGTCTGCCGTCGGGAGGAAAGTCGGGACAAGCGGAGTGGGCGTTTTGAGCGCTGGATCCTTCTCTGCGCCACGCACGGTCGGAGGAGGCAGGACTCCCAGCAACAAGGTTAAGAAGGAGGATATGAGGATTTTTCGCATGGCGTCTATCGTCGGCGGGGGCACTGGTTTTATGCGCGGGCAGAGTGTGGTGACGAAATAAGCGGCGTCGTCTGTACACGCGAGGCAAAAGTAGCGTTGAACCCTGAGGGAACGGATTTGAGACTCAAAAGAGCGTTATCAGGGATTTATCAGAGAAGTGATGCGCAGAGAGGCGCGTGCGTCCTTTAAACGCAATGCGCCAATCTGCTGGGTGTCCGTTGCGGACGCGGTTCGCCTTTAAACCAACGCCTGAATCCGGCGGGCGACTTCCATGGCATTGGCCCGGCTATTAAAAGCGCTGATCCGGAAATAGCCTTCGCCTGCGCTGCCAAAGCCGCTGCCGGGAGTGATCACGACATTGGCTTCATTGAGCATGCGATCGAACATCTCCCAACTCGTGGTGGCGTTTGGAGTTTTGACCCAGATATAAGGCGCGTTGACGCCGCCCCAGACCTTGAGGCCGGCCTGTGTGACGGCCTCGCGCAGGATGGCGGCGTTGCCCATGTAATGTGAGATCAATGCGTTTACCTCGGCTTTGCCTTCCGGGCTGTAGAGCGACTCGGCGGCGCGTTGAACAATGTAGCTGACGCCATTAAATTTTGTCGTCATTCGACGATTCCACAGCGGATGTAGCGCGTGCTTCTCGCCAGTCGCAGTGCGCGCCTGAAGCGCCTTTGGCACCACCGTGAAGGCGCAGCGCGTGCCGGTGAAGCCGCCATTTTTTGAAAAGCTCCGGAACTCGATCGCGCATTCCCGGGCGCCGGGGATTTCATAGATGGAGTGGGGGATGCCGGGTTCGCTGATGTAAGCCTCGTAAGCGGCATCGAAGAGCAAAATGGTGTCGTTCTTGAGCGCGTAATCTACCCACATCTGGAGTTGCGCCCGAGTGGCGACTGAGCCGGTTGGGTTGTTAGGAAAGCAGAGATAGACAATGTCAGCCCGGGCGGCGGGGACATCGGCGACGAATCCGTTGGCCTCGTTGCAGGGGAGATACATCAAGCCTTCATAGGCGCCGGCTTCGTTGGCGGCGCCCGTATGCCCGGCCATCACGTTCGTATCGACATACACCGGGTAGACCGGGTCCATCACTGCGATAACGTTCTTGTCACCGAGGATGTCGAGTATGTTCCCACAGTCACACTTCGATCCGTCGGAGACAAATATCTCATCGTCGGCGATCTCGATCCCATTCGCCCGATAGTCGTTTTGCGCAATCGCGCTACGCAGGAATTCGTATCCCTGTTCCGGACCATATCCGCGAAAGGATTCCCTGGTGCCCATCTCATCGACTGCTTTGTGCATGGCGTTGCGCACCACTTCTGGCAGCGCCTCGGTCACGTCGCCGATGCCGCAACGGATCAGGCGCTTGGCGGCCTCCGGGTTGGCGGTGCAGAATCCAGTCACCCGGCGGCCGATTTCAGGAAAGAGATAGCCGGCACGCAACTTGAGGTAATTATCGTTCAGAAAAGCCATAGATCGGCGAGGGTTTAGTC
>JAYTYG010000350.1:0-7012 GCA_043742585.1 Spartobacteria bacterium | reverse complement strand
CCTCAACGAGGCCATTCACGACGAGTTCAAATACCGCTCCGGCTCCACCGAAAACACCACGCCCCTGGCCACGATCTGGAAAAACAAAACGGGGGTTTGCCAGGATTTCGCGCATATCGGCTTAAGCATCCTGCGCACGGCCGGGCTCCCGGCGCGTTACGTTTGTGGCTACATCGAAACCGATGCCGCCGCCGATGGCCGCTCTTTAACCGGGGCAGTCGCCACCCACGCCTGGATCGAAGTGCTCGTGCCCGGCATGCGCTGGGTCGCCATCGATCCCACCAACCGACAGTGGTGCAACGAACGTTATGTCGCCGTCTCCTTCGGTCGCGACTATCTGGATGCCACACCTTTGCGCGGCACCTTCAAAGGCAGCGGCGGCCAGACCATGAAGGTCAGGGTCACGATGAAGCGCCGCATTGAAAAACCGCGCCCATGAAAGTCGCCATCCGATACCAGGCACAATACGCCTACGCCGAGCCGGTGAGCCTTTCGCTCCATTTATTCCGGCTCTTTCCGAAAGCGGACAGGTATCTGGCGGTCCGGCGTGCGGAGTTTAAAAGCAATGAGGACGCCTTGGTGAGCTACCGGCGGGACCTCTTTGATAACGAGATCGCGTCGTGCTTTTATCCCAGTCCCACCGCGCTACTGAGCGCCAGCCTAGAACTGGATCTTGAAATCGAAGAGCGCAATGCCTTCGGTTTTCTACTCGAAGCGCACGCGCTGGAGATGCCCTTTGTGTACAAACCGGACGAGATCCAAGTGCTCGCGCCTTTTCTCCAAAAAACCGCCAAAACCGGCCTCCCCTTTTGGCACCTGCCCAGCCCGGCACAACCCACCGTCGGCGTCCTCGTCGATCTCAACCGCGCCCTGCACGCCAATCTGACTTACGAACGGCGGGAAGAAGGCGAGGCGCGGTCCCCGGCTGAAACCCTGACGCTAGGAAGCGGGGCCTGCCGCGATTTCGCGGTGTTGCTGGCGGAAACCGTCCGTGGGCTGGGCCTGGCCGCACGCCTGGCAAGTGGCTACCTCTGCGAATTCGGCGAGGGGGAGCACCGGGCCGAAGGCGCCCTGCACGCGTGGACCGAGGTGTATCTCCCGGGCGCAGGCTGGGTGGGCTTCGACCCCACCAACGGCACCCTGTGCAATCACCATCACATCACCACGGCGGTCGGCATCAGCGCCGCGGATATCTCCCCCATTTTTGGCCGCTATTTTCACAAGACCCACATCCCGTCGCTGATGCACGCTTCCCTGCAAATCCATGAAATCGTCTGAGCCACTTCACGCCCTGTCTGCGCAGATTGAAACGACTCTGGCCGACCACAAAGTGAGGCTGACTTTGGGCGGCGAGCCCACTTATGTGCCGGTGGATCCGGCCGGTCATGAGTGGAGCATCACCGCCCTCGGCCCCACTAAACTGCGCTACGCTTACGCCCTCAGCGACGCCCTGATTGCCCAAGCCCTGCCACATGCCGTCGCCATCTATTCGCCCGGAAAGATTTATCCCGGCGAACTCAATCCGCGCTGGACGATCAACCTCGTTTTCCGGCGCGACGGGCAGCCGATTTTCGCCCAAAAAACCCTCAAAAAAACCGGCGCCCCGGCCCTGCCGCAGTTCATGGCCGCGCTGCTCAGCGCCTTGCGAATCAAGGCCCAGTGGCTCGAAGCCCTGGATCCGCTCGCCCCCGGACGGGTCGCCTGGGTGCTGCCCCTCGACCACGACGGCAAACGTTTTACGAGCGAAAACTGGGCACTCCCAAACCAGCTCGAACTCCTCCGCACCGAAGGCCCCGCCGGGTTGCGACTCCCACTGGCCTCGTTGCCCGCGCATCTCAACCGCCGCGCCTTAACCATCGAAGTCGATCACGACCGGATCGCCCTCTTTCTGCCGCCACTGGCCCAAGCGCCGTTCAGCGAACTGCTCGGCAGCATTGCCGCCGCGTCACATCGCGCCCATTGCCAACTCCCGCTCTTCTCAGGCTACGTGCCCACCGACGAAAGCGATGTCTGGTCAAAGCTGGGCATCACCGCCGATCCCGGAGTGCTGGAAATCAATCTACCGCCCTGCGAGACGTGGCCGGATTATGCGAACTGGATGGAGACCCTGGAAAAAGCAGGGACAAGCGTAGGATTACGCTCATACAAGCAAATAACCGCCGATGAACAAGCAGGAACGGGCGGCGGCAACCACCTGCTTTTCGGCGGCCCCAGCCTGGAGAAGAACGCTCTGTTTACGCATCCGCAGTGGGTGACATCCATCCTCCGCTACTGGCAGCATCATCCCGCGCTCTCCTATTTGTTTACGGGCCATTACGTCGGGCCATCCTCTCAAGCGCCGCGGCCCGACGAGTCCGCCAGCGCCCTGTATGACTTGGAGATGGCTTACCAGTTTCTGGAAGAGTTGCCGCCCGGCGATCATCGCCAGATTTTGAGCGAAACCCTGCGGCACTTGCACACCGACGGCACCGGCAACACCCATCGCAGTGAGATCAGCTTCGATAAATTCTGGAACGCGGCTTTTGACGGCGGGTGCCGGGGTTTGATCGAGTTCCGAGCGTTGGAATCCCTGCCCAAGGCGCCCTGGATGTCGACGGTCGCCCTGCTGTGGCGGGCCATCGCGGCGAAGCTCCTCGTGGAGCCTTTTAAAAAGCCGCTCATCGATCACGGCAACAAACTCCACGACGCTTACTTTCTCCCCGCATTTTTGTGGGCTGATTTAAAAGTGATCCTCAGCGATCTGCGCAAGGCCGGCTTTGATTTCCCGGACGCCCCCCTGCGCGCAATCACCGACTGGCGGTTTCCGGTCATGCTCGATTACCGGGAAGCCGGCGCCACCCTGACGATCCGCAAAGCCCATGAAGGCTGGCCGTTGCTATGTGAAACCCCGCTGGAAGGCGGCAGCACCAGCCGCTTTGTGGACACGTCAATCGAGCGACTCGAATTCCTGGCCAACCGCGAATTTGCCGCGCATTACAAGATCCACGTCCATGGGCGGCGCCTGGATCTGCAAAGCTTTCCGGCGGGCAAATTTGGCGTGGGCTTACGCTATCGGCGCAGCGCCCTGTATCCGTCTCTGCATCCGGGATTCCCGACCCAGATGCCGCTCTGGGTAACGCTGAGCCGTGGGAGGCAGCGCGCGGTTTACAAGCTGGATTTCAACCAGCGCAGCTTCACCCGAGTCGAGGACGCCGCACCGCCCGAGCCCGCCAAACCCTGCAAGCGCCTGAATCCGGCGCTGGTGACGTGCGACCTTCGGCTGCCCTAGAGTAAGCCGCCGCCAAGAGGGCAGCAGCCCAACGCGGCGCCAAATGCCGAGAGGAGCAAGGATTTAACGCAGAGTCGCAGAGTCGCAGAGTCGCAGAGAAATAAAGGCCCGGCTGCCTGCACCAACGCGCATCCCGTCCATTCCATCCACTTCGTCCATCCCGTCCATCCCGTCCATCCCGTCCATCCCGTCCATTCCGTCCATCGCCCCCCCGGCCAAAGCGATATCGGTTGACTCGCCGCGCGGCGTTTCTATTTTCGCCGCCCACCTATGGCAATCGACACCGAAAAACTTCAAACCATCCTCACTGCAGCCCAAAATCCGAACTTCAAGAAATTCCTTGATGAGCGCACTCGGAAACTCGAAGAACGCACCAAACTCGACGCCGAAATCAGCGTATTAGACGAAAAGATTTCCAGCGCCATTCCTCCTGAACTGTTGGCCTTGCTCGCCCCGGCAACCGCCAAAGCGCGCAAGAGCAAAGCTCCAAGCCCAGAGGCACCAACTCCAGAGGCCGCAGTAAAAGCTCCGGCCCCCATGCCTGCGGCCCCCACGGTCGCAGCCACCACGACCGAGATCAAAGCCGAGCCCGTCCTGGCGGCAGTCTAGTCTGCGCCATTGACCCAAGGTTCGGAGTCCCGGCTTTAGCCGGCCCATGCAGCCGGAATCCCCCGCTTCTTTTTAGCCGACGCTGAAAAGTGCGGGGGTTTCTATTGACCGGCTAAATCCGGGGCTCCGAACCTCTGCGGGACAGTCGCTGTATTTGGCCGTTCACGACCTTCGGCATGCCGTCACTCCCCCATGCCACCTTGACGCAGGCCGATACTCCCAGTCACCCATACGTGAAAACCACGATTGAGCTTCCCGATGATCTGCTCATTGAGGCCAAGACCACCGCTGCCCGGCGGCGCACCACTCTCCGCGCACTCATCGAGCAATCCCTGCGACGAGAATTAGCCCCATCGACCGTGCTTACTCCGGCAGACGCCGAGCACTTTGAAATCAGCCCGCTTGGCAGTCTCCGCCTCAAAAAGCGCGGAGTAACGGTCACCACAGAGGATATTAAAAGGCTGATGGCGGATGACGAAGCGGATGAAAAATGAGAAGCTTCCCCGCCGACCCGCTCACGCAAGAGCAAAGTGGGGCGGGCGTCCACGTCAAGGCTTACGCCTCTAAAGTGATCATTGGGAAGTGCATATCTTCACAGAAGACACTTTCGGCAAGGCAGTTACGCCAAAGGCGTTAAGCCCTACAGCCCAGGCTTGCGAGGACCGAGCTACCCTGGGAACCGTCGAAGAAGAGAATCCAACCCCAACGTGGGTTGCACCTAGGATCAACGTTTGGCGGAACCGCGTTGCGGTTCGATCCGCGCTGATTTAGTCCCCAGGGTTGGCCCGCAGCGGGCCAACCCTGGGCTGGAGGACGTAATCCCGTTGGGATTGAGAACCTACTATACAGAGAAATTTAAAGTCGTAAGCCCTGGGCGTCCGGCCGGCCCAGGATCCAGGGGAATGTGCCATTTCTTACCGCGCGGAGTATAACGGCACCTGCGTTCTCCGAATCTTCATCCTTCATAATTCCTATAAGGGCGCCATTGGAGCTGAGCTTGTAAGGAATCGGAGATGGCGCCCGTCAGTCTCCGGCGATGGGTTGCTTCACCCCGGCGGCGGAGACATTCACCATCACGGCCTTGGTGCGGAACACCACCTCGGCGTTGCGCGCATTGCAGCCCCAGACTTCCACCGAGCACGAAGTCAATCCGATCCCGGCGACCCGGGAATACACTTTGAGGATGTCGCCATTGCGCATGGGTAAAGTGAAATCGAAAGACTCAAACCGCCGCGTCACAAATGCTGCCCCCGGAAATGCCAGGGACGCGGCGTTGTAAGCCATGTCATCCGCCCACTGCATCATGTAACCCCCAAAGACCGTTCCGACGTGATTCAGAAACTCTGGCCGGATCACCAGTGTTTTCTCGTGGACCGGGTAGGGATTAAGGGCAGGCATTGGGCCGATGCTGCGGCAAAAGCCCGGGCCCGCGCAATGTTTGCGGCGGGAGCTGAGGGGAATTATGAAGGATGAACGATGAAGGATGAACGATGAGAGATGAGGGATGAATAAAGAGAAGCCTTCAGGCGTAACGACACCCACATTCTCTTCATCCCTCATAATTCATAATTCATAATTCATAATTCGGGCGCCTTTGGAGCTGTGCTGGTAAAAAATCGGAGATGGCGCCCCTTTGCGCCCCTAAGAAAACGTCGACATTCGGCGTATTAGCAGGACAAACAATAGTTTATGGGCCCACGTAATTCTGCGTTTCTTTATTTCATCAGCGCTGCCGCGCTCTCGGCCGGCCCAGTTTTCGCACAAACTGCCGCCCCCGCAACCGGTGTGCCGCCGCCGCCACCACCGCCTTCCTTTGGCACTCCGAGCGCGACCGAGAGCAGCTTGCCGCAACCGCCGCCCCCGCCCTCCTTTGGCAATCCGAACGCGCCCGCCGGCAGCTTGCCCCCACCGCCACCGCGGCCCAATCTGCGGCCTAAAAATGCGACCCCAGCGCCCGGAGAGAACCCTGAAATTCCGCCCCCCGCTCCGGCCCCGATTCCGAGCGCAACGCCGGACCAAAACCCGGCCCCCACGGGAGCCCCGACACCTCCGGCAAAGCCTGGGGAAGCGCCTTGGAAAATCCTCTTCGACGGGACGACCGTGAACGGGCTGCGCGGCTTACAAAAACCCGACTTTTTGAAATCGGGATGGAAGATCAGCGACGGGGCGCTGACGCTGAGCAAGGAGATCAAGGATTCCGGGCGCGTCACGGGCGGCAACCTAATTACCACCGAGGCCTACACGGACTTTGAGTTCTCATTCGAATGGAAACTCGAAGTCGCGGGCAAAAGCGGCGTGATTTACTTAGCGCGCGCCGACTCCAACCAGAACCCCACAGGCCACGTCTTTTATCTGATCGACGACGTCCGTAATCCGGATGGCCTCAAAGGCGGCCCCATCAAACGCACCGGCGCACTTTACGGCGTGCTTGCTCCAGGCCCAAACAAGCAGCTCAACGACGGGAAATGGAACGAAGGCAGCATCCGCGTCCAGGGAAATCACGTGGAGCACTGGATCAACAAACAGAAAGTCCTCGAATATCAGCTCGGCAGCGCGGCCCTGAAATCTGCCGTCCAAGCCCACAAGGCCAGAGTCAACGCAGGCTTCGGAACGAAGGTCAAAGCGCCCATCGTGCTTTTGGATGCCGGCGAAGACGTGGCTTTCCGAAATCTCAAGATCCGCGCGCTGCCCCCCCAATAATCCGGCGCGCCGGTGGGTAATCCAGACGCGTTGAGCCGCTGCGTGGAGTAGCTTCCCGCCACGCCCCCGTTGACAGGTGTCGCGAAGGTTCACCGCATTCCCTGCCACACACCAGAGGCGCCACCCAGCAAACCCGAGCCCCATGTTCAAATCCCTCTTCGCGCCCCTCCTCACTTTTTGTGCGCTCACGCAGCTCGCCTGCGCCGGCGCTCCCAACACATTGACTCAGGAAGAAACCGCGGCGGGCTGGAAACTGCTCTTCGACGGCACAGAACCTCCGCGAGCAGTGCTCCGGCGAGGCGGAACATCTCGTCGTGCGCGACGATCCCGCGCGCATTCCAGTCGCCCATCGCCTTCCATTTTCCGTCGCCCTCGTGGTGGTAAATGTCGCGCTCCTCGACGAGCAGATAGTCCGGCTGGATCGGGAAGGCGAAC
>JAYTYG010000349.1:0-3388 GCA_043742585.1 Spartobacteria bacterium | reverse complement strand
AGAATGACGGTGCCGGGGAGGAGCGTGGTGCTGCCGCTGAGGAACTCAATGAGGGTGGGGACATCGAAAATCATGTCGCTTGTATTACTCTCTTGCATGACTTCGCCTCCGAGCACGGTGCGAATGCGCAGCGCGTTGGGATTGGGGATTTCGTCGGCGCTGACCAAGACGGGGCCGAGCGGGCAGAATGTGTCGAAGCTTTTGCCGCGGCACCATTGGGAGCCGCCCCCTTCTTTTTGCCAGTCCCGGGCGCTGACGTCGTTGGCGCAGGTGTAGCCTAAAACGTAGTTGAGCGCTTCGTTGCGGGGCACGTTTTTGCAGCGGCGTCCAATGACCACTGCCAGTTCGCATTCGAAATCGACCTTGTGACTGGCGAGCCAGCGGGGCAGGAGGATGGGGTCGCCGGGGTTTTGAATCGCGTTGATGCCTTTGAAAAAGACGACGGGATATTTCGGGATGGGCGCCTGGGTTTCCTCGGCGTGTTTACGGTAGTTTAGCCCGATGCAAAGGATCGTCGGGGGGACAATCGGGGCGAGAATTTTGGCGACGTTTGCGGGGGTGTCGGTGGCGCGCAGTCTGTCAAAGATGTTGCCTTCGAGTTGCATTGCTGTGCCATCGGGTTGGCGGGCCGCGTAGCTGATTGTGCCGTCGGGGGACTGGTAGCGAAGTATGTGCATGGCGGACCCCACTCAATCACGAACCTCCCGGGGAAGGCTAGTGTGGTCCGCCGGGCATGCAGATTTAACCGCAAAGGTCGCACGTTGCGGCTGTTACTGTCGCGTCACTTGCGCCGGTGCAGTCAACGTCCGTGGCGACCTCCGGCGGACTTCACGGGCCGTGTTTAATCCCAAAACCAGGACTCATGGATCTTTCATGGATCTTTGAATGTTTGGTGCAATAGCGCGCGGAGAAAGCCCGATACGGGGATTCTTCCCGTCCGGTGTGACGAGGGGAGGGGCGCATCTCCGATCCTTTGCTCTTAGCGGCAGCAGAGAAAAATTATGAAGGACGAATTATGAAGTATGAAAAAAGAGACGCCTTCGGGGCTAACGCCACCAGCGAGCTCCGAATCTTCATCCCTCATCCTTCGGGCGCCTTTGGAGCGGAGCTTGTAAAGAATCGGAGATGCGCCCTGCGGGGAGGGGAGCCGGTTAATGTCCTTGACCGTCCTGGTAATCCGTAACCCCACCTACTTTGCCGTTAGGTCCCAATAAAACGTGGTGCCAGGTAAGGCGTGCAAGCGCTGCGCTGCCTGTGAGTGGCAATGCTGTGATCCTTGATGGAGCACCGTGCCGCAGGATTTGCGACCCGGTTTGCCAGGATGATTCGGCAAGTTGGTCGGTCGCTAAGAGTTCGGGTGGATGCACGAATCCAATGATTCCGCGTAAGGCGACCTAGAATCGCGCGATCGTGGAATTTGCTTGGTGCTCGCTTTGCGATGTTACCTGCCACTTTATTATACTTACTTTACCAAGCTCTCTCAAAGCTCTCCGTTAATTTATGTCAAACATTAATCGCGGCAGGCGCTCGTTCATCAAGGAGCTCGCATTAGGATTGAGCGCTGCGCCATTTCTGGTGCGACGCTTGGGTGCCCAGGCCCCAAGTCAACGAATCCGCCACGCAACCTTTGGCACGTCGGGGATGGCGTGGGAGGATCTGATGGAGATATCCACTCATCCTGCGGTCGAGATTGTCGCCGGGTGCGACGTGGATCAGCGCGCGACTGTTAAATTCCGCCAGACTTTTCCTAAGGCGCGAGTTTATAGCGATTACCGGGAGTTGCTGGCGCAGGAAAAGGATCTGCAGAGTGTTAATGTTTCGACGCCGGATCATATGCACGCGCCGATTGGGTTGGCGTGTATGCAGCGTGGACTGCATGTTTACGGGCAGAAGCCATTGACTCATGACCTGGGCGAATGCCGACGGTTAACTGAATTTGCGCGTGAGAAGAAACTCGTTACGCAAATGGGGATCCAGGTTCATTCCGAATCGGCGTATCGCACAGCAGTGAAGGTCATTCAGGATGGAGCGATCGGAAAGGTGAAGGAGGTGCATACTTGGAGCTCAAAAAAATGGGGGGATAACGGGGCGCGCCCGGCTGAGGCAAGCGCCGTGCCGGAAGAGTTGGCATGGGATCTTTGGATTGGGGTCGCGGGGTCAGTGTCATATATCGACAACGAATGGTATCATCCTGGCAATTGGCGTAAACGGTTGGATTTCGGGACTGGCACATTCGGCGACATGGGCTGCCATATTTATGATCCTGTTTTTAATGCGCTGGCATTGACTTCTCCCATCAGCGTGAGGAGTGAGGGGGCCGAGCCAAATGAGCATTCCTGGGCCACCGCCGCGATCATTCACTATCTGTTTCCTGGAACTGCCTTTACGGCGGGAAAGACCGTGGAAGTCATTTGGTATGATGGCGATCAGAGGCCGCCGGAAGAAATCAAAGCTTTAGCCAGAGGTGTCATGGCCGATGGCCGTCCGGGGAAATTGCCCGATCAGGGGTCGATCTTTTTAGGGACGGATGGCGTGATGGTGCTGCCGCATGTGGGGAAGCCCCGCTTGATTGGTGAAGCGGTATCCGGGAAGCCGATTGAAATTGTGGAGACCACAAATCATTGGCATGACTTTATTAATGCGATTCTAGGCAAGGGCACGACGTCGGCCGGGTTTGATTATTCAGGGCCGTTAACCGAGGCGGTGCTATTGGGTTGCCTCGCGACACGTTTTCCTAAGACCACGTTGGAGTGGAATGCGGCCAAGTTGGAATTTACCAATGTGCCAGCGGCAAACGCTTTCGTGCATCGGTCTTATCGGAAGGGCTGGGAAATAGCGGGCTTATAGAGATTTTGCGGCGCGGCGCAAAAATCGCACCCAGAGAGGCCCCGTATTCTGATTGGCGATAGCAGTCAGTGGGTAGTAGATGTGAACTGCCAGTTAATCTACTATGAATAAACTCCTCCTGTTGAACAACCGCCCTTGGTCGATCCTCGCCACGGGTATTTTTGCTGCGGTCTTCTCGTGCTCGGCCATCGCCGCAGACGAGAAAGCCCCCGAAGCCCTGCCCCCAGCTCCTCCTGCGGCGCTGCCGGGCGCAACCGCCGATCCCCATATCGCCGTGTTTGGCTCCACATTTTGTCTCTACCCCACGAGTGACGGGCCTGGTTGGAATCCCACGTCGTTCCACGGCTGGACGTCAAAAGATTTGAAACACTGGACTGACGAGGGCGTGATCCTGGATATCCCGCGTGACGTCAAGTGGGCTACCGGTCAAGCGTGGGCGCCTGCTATGGCCACCAAAAAAGGCAAGTATTATTTCTATTATTCGGTGAACCAGAATATCGGCGTGGCGGTATCGGATAATCCAATGAAGGGGTTCAAGGAC
>JAYTYG010000348.1:0-1869 GCA_043742585.1 Spartobacteria bacterium | reverse complement strand
GGCATGAGCGGCGGGGTGGATTCCAGCGTGGCTGCCTATTTGCTGAAAGAGCAGGGCTATGACGTAGTGGGGGTGACCATGAAAGTTTGGCCCCAGGATTGTATTTCACGGGCTGAAGACAAGTGCTGCGGGCCGCAGGCGATTGCCGATGCGCGCAGTGTGGCGCATGCCTTGGGCATTCCTCATTACGTCGTCGATGAGGCAGACCAGTTTGAGAAGCTGGTGATCGATTATTTCACCTCGGAATATAAGGCCGGTCGCACGCCCAACCCCTGCGTCATGTGCAACGAAAAGGTCAAGTTCGGCAACCTTTGGGAGAAGGCCAAGGCCATCGGCGCCGATTTCATCGCCACGGGGCATTATGCGATTATCGAGCATCATGCGGATCGGGCCGTCCTTCGCAAGGGGCGCGATCCACGCAAGGACCAGTCTTACTTCTTATTCAGCCTGCGCCAGGCCCAGCTCCAGCGCGCCATTTGTCCGTTGGGCGGGATGGAGAAGTCGGCGATCCGCGACATCGCGCGAAAGCTCGGCCTTAAAACCGCCGACAAGGTGGACAGTCAGGAGATTTGTTTTGTTCCCGGGAACGATTACAAAGCGTTTCTGAAGTCGCACATGGGCGAGGAGGAGTTTCATCGGGGCGGGCTTTTTGACAAAGCTGGTAACCGTCTGGGCGATCACGACGGGATCGAACTCTTCACCATCGGGCAACGCAAAGGGTTGCCGGGCGGCAGTCCGACTCCCCGGTACGTGATCGATATTGATCCGCGCACCAACAGCGTCGTCCTGGGCGAGGCGGGGGATCTATTGGTGTCGGAGTTCGAAATTGCGCACGCCATGTGGCACCACGAATCCAGCGAGCCTTTTGATGTGAACGTCAAAATCCGCTACGCCCATGCTGGCGCGGATGCGACAGTTTATCCGGGGACGAATGGCGAGGCCCGGATTCGGCTGCACACGCCCCAGCGCGCGGTCACTCCGGGGCAGGCTGCGGTTTGTTATCGCGGCGACGAAGTGCTTGGTGGCGGCTGGATTGCTCGGAATGGCTCGGAAGTATGACGGATGAATTATGAGGGATGAGTGAAGAGGGGGACGGTCGCCTTCGGGCTCTGAGCCTTCATAATTCCCAATAAACGCTGTCCTGGAACGGCGGATCTTCGCTTGAGGTGCCGCGTGTGGGTTGTCATGCTCGCCCGGTGAAGTCTCTCAGGTTCTCCCTCGTTGCTGGTTTGGTGGTTTTTGCCGGCTGCCAATCTCTCCCGTTTACGGCGCCGCATTACACCCATTTTCGGGTGACTAACTATCGGGGTGAGCTCATTGCCGATTGGACCGCTGAAGGCGACTATGGTCGGGTCGGGCCGGCTTATAAGATCAAGGCCGTGGAGCGAGTCAGTGGGCCGCCTTACTCCGAGGAGACTCACTATCCGAGCGGTTGGCGGACGACTGTGGACGGCCCGCATATTGTGCATTGGCGCACGTCCAAGCCGCTCTGGCTGGTCGCGCTCGATCGCAATTAGGCCCGGCGGCGCGGCCCCCGGCACCGGCCCCCCCCGGCGGCGGCGACCTGGTGTGCCCCTAATTCTACTTTGTTGCGTTTGTAAAAATTCGGTGATCGCATCTCAATTCTTGAGGATTTAACGCAGATACTCAGAAGGGCCGGATAGTGCGCGGCCGGTCGAAGGGGAAGTTATGAAGTATGAATGAAGAGAATTCGCAGGCTCACCCTGTCACTTCGTCTTCCTGTTACCCCACTTAACAAAGTGGAACTAATCGCTGGTCTTTTGTGTCCGCAGATATTGCCAGATGGCGTCGTATTGCTCGGTGGCGACGCCGTTATAAAGGTCGTTCGGTGTTGTTTTTCCTTCTTCA
>JAYTYG010000347.1:0-8294 GCA_043742585.1 Spartobacteria bacterium | reverse complement strand
GCCAGCGGCCTGCTCCGAGCAAGTGCTTTCCCTTATTGAGGTCTCGATGACGACCTCGCCAGAAGCGCCCGCGACCACCTGCGGCGCGTCGCTGGCCGGGTCACCTTCACGCCGTTCAACCGGGAAATGCGCTCCATTACAGCAACGCCTCCTCGCAAAGTCTTCGGGGTGATAGTTTGCCAGCCGCAAGAGTTCCGCCGATTCATGAGTCGCTCGAAAGCTATGCTGTTTATCCGGCTCGGGCGCGTCGTTGTCAGCACCAGGATCAAGCTGCAGGCGCGTGTCGGCTCGCCAGACCGACAGACTCATTGTCCCCCGATCGCTTCACCGCTGTCAGCAAGCCGCAAAAAACACAGGCAGCACAAACAATCTCTGAATTTCTACTCTCTGCGATCTTTGCTGTGAAATGCTGTCTCCTGTAAGGTGCGATAGCGTATGGCTCTATATGTGACTAATCCCAGCGCTGGGCAGCAGCGACGCGTAAATAGACTCCACTGTTTTTGCCAGGTTGCGCCAATCAAAGTCGCGTAACACCGTCTCCCGGCCGGTCGCAGCCAGCTTTTCCGCAAGGCCACGGTCGCGCAGTAGACCGACGATCCCTTGCGCGAGTTGTTCGCAGTCGTGATCCGGCACCACCCAGGCCTCACGCATGTGCGTGATGCCCTTGGCCGCGCCGGCGAAACAGACGATGGGCTTTTGCGCGATCATATAGTTAAGCAGCTTGATCGGATGCCCGGGACATTCGCACCTCGGCACGACACAGACGCTGGCCAGCGCCAGATAATCAGGCAACTCCTCGAGCGTATGCGGGCCGACCCAAATGACATGCTCGGCGATGCCTAGGGATTGCGCCAGCGCCTGGTTGGCGGGCAAGTTAGGTTCGTTATCAATCGGGCTGACGATCATCAACACTGCGGTCGGCTCCTCCCGCAGCACACTCGGAAACGCGCGCACGAGATAATCCACCCGCTGAAAGGCGTTATTGATACCTGTATACATCACCACGGGCCGATTCCCGATACTATATTGGGCGTGCAGCTTTCGCGAATCCCCACGCCCGAACATCGCAGGCTTGATTCCACAAGGCACCAGCGACAACCGGGAGGCCGGCACGCCATGGTTCAAGTGCCAATCGTATAGCTCCTGAGTCACTGCAATAATGTGATCGGGAAAGATCGGGACAAACCAATCCAGCACGCCCGCACAAGCTTTCGCGAGGAAATCCGGCATCACACCGTAAGTGTGCAGCTCATCCGACATGAGGTTCACCGAATTATAGATCAGCGGTTTGCCCGTAATAAATTTCGCCAATACACCAATGAGCCCGCCCTCGTAGTTATGCGCATGAATGATATCTATATTTTCGCGTCTAACCACCTCGCAAAGCTTCAGCAACATCAGGAAATCCAGCCACGGCTTCTGAAACGACGGGCCGACTCGAAGCCCCGCTGCCGCCCTACTCCGCCCCACCCGATGCACCTGCGCTGTGCCCACCGATAACTCCTGGCCGTCGGGATAGGTGACCACATGAATCTTGTGCCCGTCTTCGGATAGCGTTTCGGACAGTTCGCGGATGGCGGCAGGCGAGCCATAATTCACCGGAAACTGACAGGCCGCCACCATCGCAATAGAAAGCTGTTTCATATGCGCCGTTAATCTATATAGCCAAGCGCCTTGAGCCGCTCCTCGACTTGCGCCGCTTCTTCCGCTGAATACGGCGAACTTTGCGGCACTGACGATTCCGCAGCCCCGGCGCCCTCATATTGAATGGGATGCGACTCCAAGTATGCCGGCTCGAACATTTCAGTGAGCACCCGGCCATCCAAGTCGGCGGGGATCTTTTCACCCATGAGATAGAGCAACGTCGGAGTCATATCCACGAGCCGTGCATTTTCAATCTTAGCGCCGCGCTTCATCGCAGGACTGCGCGCGATCACTATACCCTGCAATCGGTGCGTCCCACTCCACTCCGGATTTGTCATAGGCTCGCGGGGCCGGATTTTCAACGCCGGGAGATGACCTTCCTCAGGAAAACTCGGGCATGCGGTAAACGCATTGGCACTCCACCAGTCGAGCACCAGATCGGGGGCCTCGCCTGCGAAAGGGCCAGTGAACAGCTCCTCGCGGCGATAGATGCGCGGAATGATGAGCGAGCCGTCCCTGGGATCGCGCAGCTCGGAGAGTTTTTGAGTGATCAAGGCACAGAGCGCTTCGTAATCAGTGGATTTAACAATGCCATTGGGCTGCGAGCCCTCGCTGTTAATGACTATGCTCGGCGGATACGCCAGCACTTCGCTGCAAAACGCCTTGGTCTTTCCCCAATCTATATTCGCAAATGACGTCGCCGCGTCTTCAAAGCGCTCCCGTAATACCGGGAACATGCTCGCGATCAATTTCTTTTGGCCCGAACTCAGGTTGGCCCGCACCACGTTATGGATTGTCCGCAGCACCTTTTGCCGGGCACGCGCAAAGAACCCCTTCGCCTCTTCCTTATAAAATAAAAGCCCGAGCTGCGCCAGGTAGCGGTTCAAATATACCACCCGATCCGACACCGGCCCGCCGCCGTGATCGGAGACAGCCAGCACGGTGGTTTCCTCCGGCAATTGGGCCAGAAACTTGCCCACCGAATCATCCAGGCGCCGATAGACTCGCTGGATCGCATCCCGATATCTAACAGCGCCGAAGGGATCATGCAGGAAATGCGCGGCATCCATATAGTGCCAGAAATAATGCTGCACAGTGTCGATAGACATGAACGTGCACATCATGACTTCCGCGGGATGTTTTTCGAGCAGATGCAAGGCGGCCTTAGTCCATTGCAGATCAATCTTTTCCATCTCAGCCAGCACTTGATCGCGCCGCTCGTCATTAGACATGGACCCCAGATAACGCACCTCAAGCCTGATCTTGCCGAGTAACTCCTCCAACTCCGCGCGCAATTCCGGTGGATGAATAAACGCGCTTTGTTCATTGGGCGTATCCATTCCGGAAATCTGGAATCCCTTGATCTGTTCAGGCGGATAAGTGAACGGAATATTCATCGCGCCCACGGTATGCCCCGCATCCGAGAGCATCCGCCAAAGTGTCCGCGCCCGGCGCGAGCCCGCATTGGAATAACGCATCGCATAGGTGCCAGGACGCGATTCGAGGAAATGAAAGATCCCGTGCTTGCCCGGGTTTTGGCCCGTCATAAACGATGTCCAAGCCGGCGGCGTGAGCGGCGGAATCGCTGATTGCAACTGCCCCGAAACGCCGGACTCGACGAGCTTAGCAAGATTGGGAAGCAGCCCTTCTTTTATCCAGGGATTGATCAAATCCCACGTGGCGGCATCGAGCCCGACGATAAAGATTTTTGGAGCCATCATAATGAGCAGTTCTATGGAGCAGGCATTGGGATTGGAAAGGCTAGATCGTTGAAGCGGGCTGTTTGCGCGGCCTTTTTCTCTCATTTCTTTTTCGGCGACTTCACGGCCCAGCGCGTGCTTAAAGTGCCCCCTTGGAAAATCTGTCATCGGCAGTCGGAAGCTGGCCGCTGCGAATGACAGAAAGCCCTTGAACCATTGATGGCTCAGGGCCACGACCGCCACACAGAACACTCGTAACACACTCTCACATGCGCGCTTGCATCATTGGCCTGGACTGCCTTGAACCCTCACTCGTCGACCGTTGGCTCCACGAGCTCCCCACCTTCGCCAAGCTCCGAAAACTCGGTGCCTGGGGCCGGATGCGCAGCTGCCTGCCGCCCATTACTGTACCCGCCTGGTCCTGCATGACCAGCAGTCATGACCCAGGGTCTCTGGGCATTTACGGGTTCCGGAATCGCACCGACTATTCCTACACCGGCCTGGGTTTTGCCACCGCTGACTGGGTCAAAGTCGATCGGCTCTGGGACGTGCTCTCGCGTGCCGGCAAGACCTGCAGCGTCCTCGGCGTTCCAGGCACCTATCCCGTGCGCCCAGTTAACGGCCAGATGGTCGGCTGCTTTCTCACTCCAAATGACAAGGTCCAGTGGACTTTCCCGCCCACCCTCAAGGACGAAATCGGCACCTGGCTGGCCGGTGAAAAATATATCTTCGATGTCGTCGATTTTCGCAGTGCTGATAAGACGCGGATTTTAGGCGATATTCATGACATGACAACGCGCCGATTCACCGTGGCTCGGGAGTTACTGTCTAAATACGATCCCGATTTCTTTATGATGGTGGAGATGGGCAGCGACAGGATCCATCACGGGTTCTGGCATTACATGGACCCCGAGCACCGCAAACATGAGCCAGGTCCATTGACTGAGGCGATCCATGATTACTATATACAGTTAGATGGCGAGCTCGCCCGCCTCCTGGAGCAGATAGATCTCAGCAACACTTCCCTCTTGCTGATATCCGATCACGGCGCAAAGCGCCTCGAAGGCGGCATCTGTGTCAACGAATGGCTCCGCAGGGAAGGTTGGCTGGTGCTCAAAAACCAGTCCATTCCTCGCGGCACCGCCTTGGCCAAATGCGACATCGACTGGACTCGCACCCGGGCCTGGGCTGAGGGCGGGTATTACGCGCGGATCTGCCTGAACGTAAAGGGACGCGAGCCGCAGGGCATCGTCGAGGCTGCGGATTTCGAGACCACGCGCGACGAGCTCGCTGCCAAGCTCCGACAAATTCCCGATGACCGCGGCGAGCCGATCCTTACGCACACGCACAAGCCGCAGGAGCTCTACCGGCGCATCGAGGGAATCCCGCCGGACCTGGTGGTGATATTTGGCGACCTGCACTGGCGGGCGGTGGGGACGCTGGGCTACGACTCAATCTATACGTATGACAACGACACCGGGCCGGACGAAGCTAACCATGCGCAGTATGGATTTTTCAATTGGATAGCCCCCGGGATCGCGCCGCATGTGGAGCCAATGGATATAGATATATTAGATGTCGCGCCGACGATGCTGAGTCATCTTCAGCAACCGATCCCTGCGACGATGCAAGGGAAAGTGCTGGCGCTATAGGCGCGCTAATAGGAATTATGAAGGATAAATTATGCGTGATGAAGATCAGGAGAACCGCAGGCGCAGTTAAGCCCGAAGCTTCTCTTTAAGTCCGACCGTGATGCCTTTGTCCCAACGAGGCCAAATGTGATAGCCCTGGGCAACGTCCCGGGAAACCCATGAAAACAAATCATTAGCCCTGAATGGGCGCAACTTCATGCCTCAATCTTGATGCACGTTATGTCTGGGATTGACCGTTATTGCGCCCCTTCAGGGCTTGGCCGGGGATTTTGGAACGTTCCAGGGGCGTTGCCCCAGGCTATCACAGTTCACCCCTTGCTTCGGGGCGGCGGATAGAAGCCCAGATGGTGGCCGGGTGCGGCCATTTAGCGGCGTCAGCCCTGGGCCTGCAGCCATTAGCTATATCCCAGCCCTTTTGTTACTCTGCGTCTCCGCGACTTGCGTTAACTCCCTTTTCCAACGGCAATCGGTTCGGCGCATTGGAACGCAATCCGCCATCAATCAGCTTTCGGTTTCGGTCGACCGCCGTGACTCCGGCGCATAGCTGCGCTCCAGCTCGGCGATCGATGCCCGATCCTCGCCGTAAACTGAATCGTCCAGCAACCGGCTCACCAGATCGATGTTAGACGAAACCGATTCCGCCTTACCTCGGATCCCGGCATTCTCGATTGCCAGATCCACCTGGGCTTCGATCCGGGCCATGTCACTGTCGATTTCTGCGAGCCATTCCTCCCGGCGCCCGAGGTTGTGCAGGCGCTGCTCGAGGATCCGCTGAGTGGCCTCCTTGGACTCGCGCAAAGTCGCCGAGAGACTGCTGGCACTGAGCTCGTGGCTGATTGCCTGTAGTCTTTGCCGGAGCGCGGCTTTACTGGTCTTCAAATCGACGGCGAGCACATTTTGTTGCACGACCAGCAGCTTCAGATAGATCCAGGCGATCTTTCTCAAAGCCTCCACATTGCGCTCAAGCAGGAAATCTTCCGTCTGTGAATCCCGATGGATCTGAATGAACTGCGCGCACTTGGCTTCAATCGCCTGGAGCCGTTCGCGCCGACCCGGAGCGAGCTTGTTGACGAGCTCCATCCGCTGAGCCTCGGCGCCGCCATGCTCCACCTGCTGGGCTAGCATCCTAAACCGGTTATTAGCTGTCAGCGCGTATAGATAGGCTGTCTCCAACGCCAACCCCAGCAGCCAAAAGCCCGGGTGCCCAAACCCCAGTATAGCTAACCCGGCCAGGATCACGACATTGAGCGGCAACCTGCCCAGCCCGGGGATTTCAGGGGCGGCCCTAAAAGCAGCTTTAAGATAGCGAATCACAGGCAATTAACGCTCAGGCAAATGTCAGGGACATATACAGTCGGGAGTTATTTTGCACTCCGCTGCCAGATGGCGAGGAGGTTATTAATCACGTCCGCACTGGGAGTTTCACTGCTGGTATTGATATCCACCTTCAGCCCGAATTTTGAGGCGTCTCTTCAGACATCCTTCATAATTCATCCTTCATAATTCCTCAGAGGTTGCCTTCGGATTTCGGCCATTAAGAACTAAAGCGCCGGTGCAACTCCGCATAGCTGCCTCCCATGGCCAACAACTCCACATGCGTCCCGCGCTCAACAATCCGGCCCTCCGCCAGCATCAACACTTGATCGGCGTGACGAATGGTCGACAGCCGGTGCGCGATAACAAACGACGTCCGGCCCTTGAGCAAACTCTCCAGGGCCGTCTGCAAACGCGCCTCAGTCAGCGCGTCCACCGAGCTCGTGGCCTCATCCAAGATCAGGATCCGGGGGTCCGCCAGCATCGCCCGCGCAAAGCAGATGAGCTGTCGTTGGCCCTGCGAAACCCCTCTGCCCTTTTCTCCCAACACGGTCTCAAACCCGTGCGCCAGCTCGCCCACCAGGTCCAGGATGCCCAGGCGCCGCACCGCCTCGATCACCTCCGCATCAGTCGCCGTGGGCCGACCCAGCCGGATATTTTCCAGCACCGTGCCGGTAAACAGGATGTTGTTTTGTGTCACGATTCCCATCTGGTGCCGGAGCGATGCGGTGTCGATCGAGCGCACCTCGTGGCCGTCAATCAGCAGTTCACCACTGGTCGGCAGCCAGAATTTAGCGATCAGATTAATGATCGTTGATTTCCCGCAGCCCGTGTGCCCCACAAGCGCAACGGTCTGCCCAGGCTCCGCGCTGAAGTTAAGCCCGTGCAACACCGGACGCCCAGCATCGTAAGCGAACCCGAGTTCGCGGAACTCCACATGCCCGCGGACTGCGGGCAGGCGTATCACATCCGGCCCGTCCTCCCAATCCGGCTGGGTGTCGAGCAGCCGGAACACCCGCTCCGCGCCCGCCATGGCGCTCAACGCCTGGGCGTATTGGGTGCCGAGCATCTGGATCGGGCTAAAAAACATGCCGGCCAGAAAGAAAAACATGATGATGTCGTCAATCCCCGCTTGCGCGTGCAGCGCCTGCCAACCGCCGATGACTAACATGATGCTGATGAATACCTGACTGTTGAAGTCGAGCAACGGCACGAACACAGCCGACGCCCGCGCCACGTTCATGTTGTTATGCGCCTGGTCGAGAATCAACGTCCGGAACATGCCCGCGTTGACGTCCTGCCGTACAAAACTCTGGGTCACCCGTATCCCGTTGACCGTTTCCGCGAGCGTGGCTGTCACCCGGCTGTAGCTTTCCTGTTGGGCGCGCGAGACCTGGCTCATGCGCAGCCGGAAGTGCCGGTTAATCGCCCATAACAACGGCGCCAACACAAGCACGACTAAAAACAACGCCCAGTCATACCATAGCATCAAAGTCGCAGCGACCAGCATTTGACCAATTAACACTGTGCTCACGAACAACACTTCCTGCACTCCCCCGCGCACCGCTTCCACGTCCCCTGTCACTCGCCCAAGGATCCGGCCCAGTCGTGTGCGGGTAAAATAACCGAGCGTTAACCGATGCAGATGCTGATGGATGGCGATGCGCAAATCGTGCACCACGGCCTCGCCCAGCTCCAAGGCGAACCGGTAACGGAAGTGGTAACAAATGGTCGTCGTCGCCGCCAGCGCCAGGAACCACCCCGTGCCCTCGATCGTCCCTGCCCAATCGCAACGGGTGATCGGGCCGCCGATGACCCTTGCAATCGCCCACACCATCAACGGCAACTGGATCGAGCGCACAATCACCAGCACCACCAGCCAGCGCGCCAGCGTGCGATAAGGCGCCGCATAGGTGAACAGGCGGCGGATCAAACTCCATTCGAGCGGCCGCGAGTCCACATCGTTTTCCTCATCCTGGGGACG
>JAYTYG010000346.1:0-10419 GCA_043742585.1 Spartobacteria bacterium | reverse complement strand
CCGGGCAGGAAGACGACGGTGATCCAGCCCGGGGCGAAGGCGCCCGATGCACCTGCGCCTGTCGCTGCGCCTGCGGGCGGCGACCGGGAGGACTTTGATCTTAGCAGCCCGGAGGCGCCGGCGAAGTTCGTGAACCGCTTTTTCGCGCTGTTGCAGAAGGGCGATGTGGATGGGGCTTATGACGGGTTGATTCGGGGCTCGAAGATTGCCGAGCGTCCGGAGGAGTCCAAGGCGCTTCGGGCCAAGACTCGGGAGGCGATCCAGTCGTTCGGATCGGTTTTGGGGTTCCAATTGATCGAGTCGAAGAATGTGGGCGAGCATCTTTTGCGTCGCACTTATCTGTCTGTGGGTAAAGAGTTTCCGTTGCGGTGGCGGTTTTATTTCTACAAGCCCGACATGGCCTGGCGCTTGGTAGATTTGCGCGTGGATGATCGCTTGAGCGGGATGTTCGAGGAGTTTGACGACACACGGTCCTCGCCCGCGAAGCCTTGATTTCGGGGGGGTAACGCAAGCCGCAGAGGCTGAAAGGGGTCGGATCAGCCGCAGTTGCCAGAACCGGGCGCGCTGAAAAGACCGCCCCATCCGGCCTGCTGCGGCGTTCGGCGTTCGGCGTTCGGCGTTCTGGCGTCCACTGCGTCCACTGCGTCCACTGCGTCCACTGCGTCCACTGCGTCCACTGCGTCGATCCCCGTAGGTGCCTCAACCTATTGTGGGTGCGATGGGGAAAATAGAGTCTGCGCGCGAGCCAGAGCCGCCGAAGGGGCGGCCATTGACTGGCTTTAAACGTGGAACAAAAAACAGATGAATTTCTATTCGCTCTCAATCATTGGAACTGCCGGGATGCTGCTCACAATCTCCGCCTCAGCCACCGAGGCTGTCCTGCTCGATGACGCTTATACCGGCAGCTCTGCGGCCTTGCGCAATTCGAACTATGGCGCATTGCCATATCTACTCATCGATGGAAAGCAGGGCGCGGAAAAGCAGGGCTGGCTGAAGTTTGATTTTCTTTCCGTGCTGCCGACCGGCGTTTCCTCGTCTCAATTGGCGAAGGCGACGCTGAAGCTCTATGCCAACAAGGTGACTAGCCCCGGGTCGGTAAACCTTTGGGCAGTCGGCCCCACGCAGTGGACCGAGGCGGGCATCAAATACGCCAACTCGCCCGCGTATCTTTCAGCCGGCGCGATCGGCGTGCCGTATGCCACAGCCGCCGCCAATACCACCGGGCAGTTTGTCCTATTTGATGTCACAGAATTGGTCCGGGATTGGATGGACGGTGTGGTGGCAAATAGCGGGCTGCTTTTAACGCCCGCCTCTCCTGCCATGTTGATTTACTTCGATTCCAAGGAATCCAAGACCACCAGCAAACCTGCCATTTTAGATATCACTCTATTGAGCGCAGCGTCGGGAAATGGCGCCAAAGGCGATCAGGGGATGCCAGGCGTGGCCGGTCCCGTGGGCAATACTGGCGCGCCGGGCACCCCAGGCGCTCCCGGAGCTGCGGGCGCGGTGGGGGAGAGAGGCGAGGTCGGCGCAGCGGGTCCCAAAGGGCCAGCCACGGTCCTCATATCGCCGCGTGGCGATCTCTCGATGGGATCATTTGTTAGCGGTGCCCAGCCGTAGGTGGGGGGGCGCCCGGGCCCGGCGTCAACGCGCCTCGCGGGCGGGATGGTATCGCGCTTGAGTTCGAGGCCGGGCTGCGTCATCTTTCCTGATCGCGCTCGGGTATGTTCTGCCTGAAATTCAGCGACGCCCGTCGCCCGGCCTTCGACCATGACTGCCTCTCATTCCTCTTTAGATCTCATGATTCTGCCTCTCCCTTTGCCGCTGGCTGCAGCAGCTAATCGGGGCGCAAGTCCGACCCTCATCCCAGCGCCCCGTGGCTTTGATTCCGGAGGCGGCCGATGAGCGCTTTGGTAAAGTGCTGCCGGGGCCCAGAGCGCAGGCTGAAAAAGTGTCTGCTGCTCTTAACGCTCACTTTGCCCCTGCTGGGCTGCCATAAGTCGGGCGTGTGGAAAAATGACCCTGCGATATGGGATCTGGTCTTTGCGCGGAAACCCGCCAAGGACACGCACGTGGTGAACTCCTGGTATTGGCGCTCCTGGCATCCCAGGCCCAATCACGAATATTTCTTTGAGCTCGAACCCGATCCCGGCTTTCGGAAGCAGGCATTGGAGTCCGGGGCGTTTCTCGACGCGACTCCCACGAATGATCGTGAGACGGCGGAGGTCCTCCATTTCATCAATGAAAAGCCGCTTTGGTTCGTGCCCCGATCCATCAATAACTACGAGGTTTTTCAGGGCAAACCCCCGCAACCCCATTTCCGCCTCTTTATTGACAAGGACAGCGGCGAGCTCTTCATCACCGATTTCAAAATGTAGCGCCGGGCGCCACGGTCGATCCGACGCCGGGCAACTTTTCACATGACCACAGGGATTCAACCCGGGCTTCACGCAGGGATTCAGAAGGCCGGGATCAGCGATGCAACCCGGCATCTCTTTTTCTGCATCGGGCCGGATTGCTGTGCGCTGAGCGAAGGCGAAGCGCTCTGGGACTTGGTCAAAAAGCGGGTTAAAGAAACTGGCCTTAAAGTCATGCGGACCAAGGCGGGTTGTTTTCGCATCTGCACCGGGGGCCCGTGGTTGGTGGTTTACCCCGAGGGGATTTGGTATGGCGAGGTGAATGCGGAGCGGTTTGAGCGGATTTTGCAGCAGCACTTGCTGGGCAATGATCCTGTGCGGGAGTGGGTGGTGATTCGCAATGCCCTGCGCTGTGGTGGCTCGAATCTTAGCCCATCTTAGCCCATCTGCCCGAGGTGACTGCTATCGCGTGCCGCGCCCCATTTCGTGGCGGAGCGCTTGCACTCGCCACCGCAACTCCGCTCCCCGTAAATAGCTGATGCGCACCGCCCTCCATAGGTAAGCGCATAAGCCCGATGGCGGCTCCTGCAGCTTTTCCAGGATCGCGCCCAGCAGCGCCGGTTGATCATAGCCTTCAAGAAAAGCGCGGGCGCAAGGGACCCACAGCTCCGATCTGATTCGGCCGACCATGTCCTGCAAAAAAACCAGGGCGTCATCGACATGCCGCTCCCGCGCCTCAAGTCCGGGACAATGCATCACTTCAAAATCAATGATCCACGCCCGGTCGCTGTCCGCTGTGTAAATGAAATTGCCCGCATGCGGATCCCCATGCGACCACGCGCCTGAAAGTTCCGCGCACTGGCACTGGTGGACGCGGCGGAGTTCCCGACCGGCGGCAGCGCTCATCGCCTCGGTGATGGTGCCTGTGTCGAGATACTGCGTGAGATTGACTCCCGGAATTTCTTCGATCGCAATGGAGCGCGGGCCCGGGGCGGACGCGTGAAGCTGATCTCCGTGGAGCCGTCTGAAACAATCGATCTCCCAGCGTTGCCAGGTGGCGGTATCAGCGATGGCCCGCAGCGGAGCCCCTGCGAGCCGGAAAAAACCGTTGGCGCAGGCTAGGAGCTGGCCGGTGCCTGCGCGCCGACGTTTGATCCAAAGCGTGCGCTCTTCGCTAACAACCCTCTGGGTTTCATTGATCTTGATGCGATCAATTAATGTCCCAGCGGTGTAGGCAAATCGTGTCACAAAAGAAATCTACAAGCCGCTGCTGAATCCAGCGAGGACGAAGCAGCGCCGCGCCGCTACTGCTCGGGCACCGCCTTTTGGCCGAGGCTCATAAATGACAATGGGGCAGTTGTTCCGATCCTAAAAACGAGACTGGGAAATTTGCCCGTAGAGACCGCAGAGATCGCAAAAACCGAAAATCCAGAAACTCTTTGCGCTCTTTGTGTTCTCTGTGGCTATCATTTTCGCGGCTCGAGCAGCGCGAGGTCGAACGCCTGGCGATCAGGCTTGCTGAGTTCGAACGCGCCATCAATCCCGTCGGCAGTCGCGTGGCTCATTTCCTCCGGGGTTTGTGAACCGATGCGCAGCTTACCTGAAACGTTGCCGTTGGTTTTAAAGGTCACTGTGACCACCGCCGGATCGAACCCGAAACTGGGCTCGGCCGGGCCGGTCCAGCGCACCGCGCGCAGGGCAGCCAAAGTATTGACTAAAGACTGCGCGTTGATCTGGTTGATGTTCCCGTCCCCCTTGGCCAAATTCCACTTCTCTTTGTCGCGCTCGATCGCCATCGGCGGTTGCCCCGCCCGGGTAATCTCGATGGCGGTGAGTTCTTCGGGTTTAAAGTGGTATACAGACAGCGGCTGCCAGCGGATGGGATCCGTGAGGAACGAATTGAAAAACGATTTCGGCAGCGAGACGATAAACGGTTCGTCGTCGAGTTTCGCATACACCAAGTCGCCGTCCATCTTGCCGAAGAATATCGTGACGATGGGCAGCTCACCGGCTTTGGTTTCCGCAGTGTTTTCGGAGGCAAACGAACTGAGGGTGACTTTGAGCTGGGGTTGGTCGAGCCCGTATTTGGGGAGGTCAGTGGCAATGTCTGTTACGAACTTTGCCACCAACTGCTCTTTTATAGTATTGAGCAGCTTGTTGGCGGCCGCCGCGTTGGCGAGCTTATCTATATTTCCCTTTCTTACCCAGTCTTCACCGCGCCGGGCCAGCACGATCTTCTCCCGCCCGGCGGGTTCGAGCGTAATGCGGTCGACGATGTCCGCCTCCAATCGCACGAGCTTTTTGTCCCGCAAATCATTGGGCTTCGTCTCCAACAGCCGTTCCATGGCCTTGGGTAATAACACCACCGAATTCCGGGTCGAGAGTTTGGCATACGTGCCTTCTTTCTCGTTGTTTTCAGGCGCCGTTTTAGCGCCGATTTGCAGGACAACTGGCTCTTTTGCGCCCTCCATAAAAAATGACACGGTGCCGCGCGGCTCCTGCAGTCCGTAGGCGGCGAGGTTTGCCGAGTCCGGCATGAACGCATCGATGGGCGCCGTGGCTGCCTGGGAAATGAAGTCTCCGATTTTAGAGTTATCGCCGCGGGCATTGAGCGGTTTTAGAAGAATCCACTGCTCGTTTTTCTTTTCCAACTCGATTTCACCAAGAGCACTTTTGAATGTCACCTTCTGCACCTGCGCCGGGCTCAGCGAGGTGAGCCTATGATCGCGAAAGTCGTCAGCTTTTCTCGTTAGCTGTGTTTTTAGATCGTTGGAAATCACATACACATTTTCGGCGCCTTCCACCTTCGTATAGATTTTCCCATCGACCGCTGCGTCCTTGCCAAGGACCAATTCCACGGGCTTCTCCGTTCCGCTAAACTTCAGCTTCACTTCAGAGTTGGTGATGCCGAAGTCTTTTAGCTGACTTTTTTCGTGGCCCTTGCCCGGCTTATCTAACATCCGGTCGTGATGCAGGCTTTCAGCCGTGCTAAAGAGTTGGCTAACCACCAGCGGATCTGCCCGGTCTTTGATCGGCTCTTCCAAATACCAGACGTTGTCTGCTTTTTTGCGCAGCTCGATTCGTGTTTCGGTGTTTTTGATGCTGATAGAGTCCACCGTGCTGCGGTCCAGTGCGATGACGAGCTGGGCGCGTTCAGCGGCTTCTCTGGAAGACGGGCGCTTGATTTCCACAAGCAGGATATAGACGCCGACACTAGTGGTCAGCAGGAGTAGTGTGAGTGTGGAGCGGAGCTTCATGGATCTAAATAAAGTGGGAAAACGGGGCGTAGTTAGATGGCCGCAGCGCGGCAGTCGGCGCTGCGATTATGATCGGCGCACCACCCACACTCCGAACCCGAATATAGCGACCACGCCCGGAATGAGAATCGTCACGACCAGCGCGAGTCGGCTGAGGCTGTCCTCATCTAAATCGAGATGGATCGGTTCCTTAACCTTGGGTGGGATCCCGATGAGCTGTTCGCGGTTAAGCAGCCAATTGAGGCTGTTGAGCGCAAAATCCACTCCTAACTGAACCTCCTTTAAACCGTCATCGGTGAGCCATGCCGCGTTGCCAAAGACAATCATTCGGCTCGTGTCCACCTTCACTGCGGAATCCGCCAACGCCCCTTTTTCCAATGCCGCAGCAAGCGTCAGCGGCCCTTGATGATCCTTCTTCGGATCGAAGTAAGGCAAGTCTTTGCCGTTATATTCCGTTTCGCCCCAAAACGCTTTATCCGATTCGATGAGCGGCGCGATCCGCAGGTTCTCGCTCTTCGCCCGGCTGTGGTCGATCTGCAAAGACTCGGTCAAACCAATCAGCCCGGTCCGCATCCCGGCCAGATCCTTGCTGATTTCTTTGCCTTTCGCAGTGATCTCTCCAATCGGCGAAATCAATATTACCGAAGTGGATGTGATCTGTTGGTTTTCATCCCGGCCCGGCCGCGTGGCTGTGCGCAGGACGCGATCGTTGGTGGGCGCGATTCCATTGCCGAGCAGAAAGCTGTCGAGTCGGGTCGTGCGGCCCTCGGGATTGAGCAGGATAAATAGACGCCCTTTATTTGCCCAAAACTCGCTCAATAACTTCATCTCGCGCTCCGAGAAATCGGCACGCGGCCCAAATATCATAAGCCCAGTGGCGTCATCGGGGATCTTATCTGTCTCACCCAGTCTAAGGCTTGCGAGCTTGATGTTTTGGCGTTCGATATTGGCTTTGAATGTCAGCAACTCCGGTGACTTTAGTTCGGGTTCGCCGTGGCCCGAGATCACGTAGACTTTATTTTGCTTTTCCTCGGTGATTTCCAACAGCGCGCTGGTGATGGCTTGTTCGCCTTTGAACGCTCTGAGCTTTGGCGTTTGCCCGGCCATGGCGGAAACCGGATCGACCTTGTCGAATACAGCCATGGCGTCAGCGGGCACAAATTTCGTGCGTCCCTGATAGTCGAGAATGAGGATGTTCTCGTTGTTGCCGAATTTATATTTAGCCGCCAATTCCTTGGCGCGCAGAATATTGTTATAGGGATCCACTATTTCCACTTCGAATTTCTTTTTGGAAGCGAACTCGTATTCCCTGAGCAGTTGATTGATGTCGGCTGAGATCGGGCTCGATGGACTGAATAATATCACCGCTTTGACTGGCTTGGATAAGCTGGTCAATAGCCCCGTGCTCATGGTGCTCAGCGCAAATTTTTTATTGCGGGAGTAATCCCAGCGCTTGAACTCCCGGAACCCGATGAAGTTAATCATCAGCACCAGGGCGAGCACCACGATCACCTGGACGAAGACGTTGAGGCCTATTTGCAGGCGGTTGATTTGGCCGGACTTGCCCGGTTTTTGAGAGGGATTCTCTTTAGGCATGATGAAAGAAGTCTATGAAGTCGAAGGCGTAGAAAGAGGGGCGAGGGGCGAGGGGCGGCGAAGACGTGCGGCGGAGCGGGCTGCCCGGGTCTGCACGTGGGAGCGTCTTGGCGCTGTAGCTGATTAAGGAGTTAGGCTTTCCACTTACGATATTGGAAGACCTGGAGATTCAAGAAGAGGACCATCGCTGTCATCGACAGATACCAAATAATCGGGCGCGAATCGATTAGACCCCGGGAGAAATCTGCCATGTGCTCGATGGCAGATACGTAACTAATCATGTCGCGGAGCAGGGGGTTAGTGACATTGAAAATAAAGGTAAAGAGCCCGCCAAGAAATGCCCCGAAGATGGCCACGAATGTCATCACCGCCGCGTTGATTTGTTCGGTGACTAGGGAGGATGCTAGACAGCCAATCGCACAATAGAACATCCCCACCAGTGCCAGCAGTAGATAGCTTCCGCCGTAAGCCCCGGCGGCCATTGCCGCCTCTTTCCCTGTGATCGCCTGGAACGCTACGAAATACGAAAAGCTCGGCGCCCACAGCACGCAGTAAAAGCAGAATGCCCCGAAGAATTTGGCCAGCACCACCTGCCAATCATTTACGGGGGCGGTGGTCACCATTTCAAATGTGCCCATGCGAAATTCATCGGCATACGTGCGCATGGTGATCAGCGGAAAGATCAGGAGGAACGGGAACCAGAAAAGGACCGTATTGAAAGAGGCTTCGACCACGGTGACTTCCGCGTCGCTCTTATTTAGAAAGAGCACGCCGGAATAGAAGTTGAACCCGGTGGCGATCAGGAAAAAATAGATCACCACATAGGCGATCGGGGAATAGAAATAGGACTTCAGCTCGCGGGCGAGCAGGGTAATGAAAGTTCTCATAGAAGAGTAACCGAGGGATTTAGATAACAGTTCAAGTGGGTGTGAAAAAATGGGTGTCTGTCTCTCGCTAACTCGCCCGGCGGGCAGGAAAGTTAGCTGTCAGCGAGTGGAGCTGTCGGCGAGTTAGTTGCCGGAAAGCTAGCTGTCGGAGTGGGTGAGATCCACAAACACATCTTCCAGGGTCGCCCGGCGCCGGGTCAGTTCCCGGAGCGTCCATTGGCGGCTGGTCACAAGCCCCATGATCTCCTCGCTCGGATCGGTGTTCGCTTCCAGGCGCAGTTGAAAGATACTGTGATCACCGTCTTTTTCCTCCGTCACGTCTTTGACTCCCGTGACCTGCGAAAGGATCAGCCGCGCGTCGTCGTTGTGGGTCTTCGCTTCAATTCGCATCGCGCCCGCCGCCCGATGATTCCGCATCAGGTTCTCGGCAGTGTCCGACGCCCGGATCTGGCCTTTATGAATCACGATTACCCGCGAACACATGATCTCGACCTCCGGCAGGATATGCGTGGAGATGAGCACGGTGCGCTTTTTGGCCAGATTTTTGATCAGTTCGCGGACATGCCGGATCTGGTTGGGATCGAGCCCGATGGTGGGTTCGTCGAGGATGAGCAAGTCGGGATCGCTCACGAGAGCGTCGGCGAGACCGACGCGTTGGCGATAGCCCTTGGAAAGCGAGCCGATGAGCTTGCGCTGGACGTCGTTCAGATGGCAGAGCTCCAGCACGTCGCCCACGCGCTCTTTGACTTTGCCCCGAGCGACGCCCTTGAGCTGGGCGCGGTATCGCAGGTATTCGTTCACCCTCATGTCATGGTATAGCGGGGTGTTTTCGGGTAGGTAGCCGATGTGACGCCGCGCTTCCAGCGATTGCTCGAATACGTCAAATCCCGCAATCAATGCCCGGCCCGAGGTCGCCGGCATGAAGCTGGTCAGGATCTTCATCGTCGTGCTTTTCCCTGCCCCGTTGGGGCCCAGAAACCCTACGATTTCCCCGCGCTCCACTTCGAAGTTGAGGTCTTTGATGGCGGTCACGCCGGCGTATCGCTTGGTCAGGTTTTCGACTTTTATCATGGGGAAAGTGTGGGACGCCCGGGGGCTGCGCCGGATTCAATGGGCTGAGCATTAAATGCACAGCTTTGTGAGCGCGGGTGGAAGATGGGGCGCATCCCCGATTCTTTACAAGCTCAGCTCCAAAGGCGCCCAACTTTGTGAAGTTATGAAGGATGAAGTATGAATTATGAAGGAAGAGAAGCCTTCGAGGTTAACGGCGCCTGCGTTCGCCGAAACTTCATACTTCATACTTCATACTTCATCCCTCATCCCTCATCCTTCATCCTTCATCCTTCCGCCGGGCTTGGGTGTTAGCGTGCGGTGAGGGGGACGGGTTGGAGCTGCCTGAGGGTTTGGCCGCGAACGCGTCGGGTGACCACGATACTGAAGTCCACGACTGAGCCAGTATCCACTTTTTCAAGCAGGTCCTCTACCTGTTTGAGCGTGCCCACTTCGTAGCGGCCGACCTGCTGAATGACGAGGCCCTGCGTGAGTCCTGCGGCCGCAGCAGGACTGCGCGGGTCCACGTCCGCTATGAGCACCCCGGTTTTTGCGTCGGTCCCGAACGACTCCCGGAGTTCGGGCGTCAGGTCTTGAAGCTGGAGGCCGAAATATTTTCGGGCCAAGGCTCCCGTGCCGGGCTTCTTTGGAGCGCCTTTGCCGGCCGCGATTTTCTTGAATTCGGCGAGTTGCGCGCGCACGACTTCCCCGGAGATGGCAAAGCCCAAGCCCTGTGTAGGCAAGCCTTGCGGGGTAAACGCCATTTTCACCGAGCTGACCCCAACGAGTTTGCCGTTGAGATCCACGAGCGGGCCGCCGCTGTTGCCGGGGTTGATGGCCGCGTCAGTTTGCAGCAGATCTTTATAGTCGACCTCTTGCACCGAGATCGCGCGGCCTTTCGCGCTGAGGATGCCGCGCGCCACTGAGCTCCCGTATCCGAGCGGATTGCCCAACACCAAAACCGTTTGCCCGAGGAGATTGGGCGAAAGATCGTTGGGACTGATAAAGGGCAGGGGTGTTTTACTTTCGATCTTGAGCAGGGCCAGATCGGATTCCGCAGTCCCGGTGATATAGCGCGCGTCGTAAGTTTTGCCGTCGGGCGTAGTCACCGAAATCTTCAAATCCGCAGCGCGTTCCACGACATGTTCATTGGTGATGATGTAACCGGTGGAAT
The DNA here is from genome assembly GCA_043742585.1 of Spartobacteria bacterium. Lineage (GTDB taxonomy): Bacteria > Verrucomicrobiota > Verrucomicrobiia > Chthoniobacterales > Chthoniobacteraceae > CAIURC01. The sequence goes on along the minus strand of JAYTYG010000346.1, from coordinate 98 downwards.
CGATGATGATTCCTGAGCCGAGGCTCTGGACCTTTTGCCGCAAGGTGCGGGCCGGTCGAGTGGAGCCACCGAAGAATTGGTTGAATAATTCGTCATAG
>JAYTYG010000345.1:0-3432 GCA_043742585.1 Spartobacteria bacterium | reverse complement strand
GGTGTCGAGTGTGTTAGGCATCTTATTTGAAGTTCAAGGTCGGGAGAAAACGTTCCTGGGGGGCGTTCCGGGGGGGGCGTGTGGAGGGGGCGCGACGCCGGGCTGTGGAAGGAGTCAGCCCGGTTGCGCTGAGTCATTACATCCGGCGCCAGGCGCGGCCATCGCGTTCGAGCATGGCATCGGCTTCCTGCGGGCCCCAGGAGCCCGAGGGATAGGTGCAGAGCGGGGGCGGCGTGGGGTTGTTGTGCCAGGCGTTTTCGATGAGATCGATGAAGCGCCAGGCGCCTTCGACCTCGTCGCGGCGGGCGAAGAGCGTGGCGTCGCCGCTCATGGCGTCCAGAAGCAGGCGTTCGTAAGCCTCCGGTGAAGCTTTTCCGAAGCTGCTGCCGTAGTGGAAATCCATCTTTACTGGCTCCACGCGAAGTGCCGCGCCTGGGCTCTTGGCCTGGATCCGCAGGGAGATGCCTTCATCGGGCTGAATGCGAATCACCAGGACGTTGGGGCCCACGGTCGCGGCGTCCTTGTTGAAGAGCACGCTGGGGGCGTTCTTGAATTGGATGGCGATTTCGGTGCCGCCCTTGGGGAGGCGTTTGCCGACGCGCACGTAGAAGGGGACATCGGCCCAACGCCAGTTGTCGACGTGGACTTTGAGGGCGACGTAAGTCTCGGTCATCGACTGCGGATTTACGCGTTCTTCGGAGCGGTAATCGATGACTTCTTTGCCATTGATGGCGCCGGCTGCGTATTGCCCCCGGACGACGTTTTCGTTGACCTGCTCGGGCGACATCGGGCGCAGGGCGCGCACGACTTTGACTTTCTCGTCGCGCACGCTATCGGCGGTAAGATCCGTGGGCGGCTCCATGGCGACGAGGCAAAGGAGCTGGAGAAGATGGTTTTGGACCATGTCGCGCAGGGCGCCTGAGCTTTCGTAATAAGGCCCGCGGGCTTCGACGCCGAGGGGTTCCGAGGCGGTGATCTGGACGTGATCGATGTAACGATTGTTCCAGATGGGTTCGAAAATCGAGTTGGCGAAGCGCAGGACCATGATGTTCTGCGCGGTTTCTTTGCCCAGATAATGGTCGATGCGGTAAGTGTCTTTTTCGCGGAAGACTTCGCTGACAACTTTGTTAAGGTCCTGAGCTGTCGGTAGATCCGTGCCGAAAGGCTTTTCCACAATGACCCGGGACCAGGAGCCTTCTTTGGTTTTGTTTAATCCGACGGCGGCTAGTTTTTCGAGGATGCCCCCAAATTCGCTGGGCGCTACGGAGAGATAAAAGAGGCGGTTGCCGTGGGTGTTGCGTTCGGCGTCGAGCTGGTCGAGGCGTTCGGCCAGGCGCTTATAACCTTCCAGATCGTTGAATTCGCTGCGGTGGTAGAAAATGCGTTCTCCGAAGCTATTCCAGAGTTCGTCGTTCAAGCCCTGGCGCGAATATTTGCGGGTGGCGTCCTCGAGTTCCTGGCGGAAAGACGCATCGGTTTTTTCGCGGCGGGCGAAGCCGACGACTGAGAGGGCGGCTGGGAGGTCGCCATCGGCGGCGATGTTGTAAAGAGCGGGGATGAGCTTGCGGTAAGTGAGGTCGCCGGAGGCACCGAAAATCACTACCGTGCAAGGCTGCGGCATGGGTCGGCTGGAAAGCCCTTCGCGAAGGGGGTTGGCGGACCGGTCAGTGGGAGTTGGGGTGGTATTCAAAGTGGTGCGGGAGAGTGAGCAATGGGCCGTGCTAAATTCAAGCGGATAAGGACTTAACGCAAGTCGCAGAGCCGCATAGAAACAAACGGGCGTCTGCGAGCCAATGCCCGCGGGCCTTGGCGTGAGTCGCGTTTCGAATAGCGCGGTTTTTTGGAGCTGCCTTAATAGCGGTAGCCGACCTTATTGCGGCGCCCGACGTGATTGCGGTGCCCGAAGCTATTGCGGCGCCCGACGCTAAAGTGTGCCGGCAATGAAGAGCGCAGCGGCGCAAAGAATGGAGATAGTAGAGATGACTAAGGCGCTCCGGGCGTAGCCAGCGCCAGCGAGAGGCGTCCACGCGGAGTTGACTTGTTTGAGCGCCAGGAGGCTCAAAAGCACCGCGATCAAAGGCGTCCCGATAAGGATTCCGCCGAGCAGGATGACCCGGCTCTGGTAGGGGAGTGCGGTTGCGAACTTTTCCAGCAGATTTCCAGGCCGCTCGGCAAGTTGGAGCAGCATTAAGGTCGTCAGCGGCGTGCTGAGCAGCGCCCAAGCGAAGGCCAGGGCGGCAGTTTTGCAGAAATGACGGGTGCGCTTCAATTGGAGGTTGAGTCGAGTCGGGTGGGGTTTCCCTAGATTCGCATGAAGCATGCGTTTTGAGGGCAGGGATTGTTCTGATTTCATTGCCCGGTTTTTGCGGTTCACACTCATCCAGATATCCCGTTCACACCGCTGCGCGTGACTGCGCCCCGAGCTGTTACCACTGAATGACCGAGCTCGCCCAGGTCAGGCCGCCGCCAAATACCACTAAAAGCACGTAATCGCCGACCTGCATTCGCCCCGTGCGGTGGGCTTCATCGAGCGCGATGGCCACGGCTGCCGCGCTGGTGTTCCCGAAGCGGTCGAGATTGATCATGAACCGCTCCATGGGAACGTTCATGCGGCCCGCGATGGCTTCGATGATCCGGAGATTGGCCTGGTGCGGAATGATGCAGGCGAGATCTTCGTAACGCAGTCCGCTTTGCTCCAGCACGGTATTGGCAGCATTTAGCATGGCGTTTACCGCCTGTTTATAGGTCTCTTTCCCATTCATCTTGATGGTGTTGAGCCGCTCTTCCACGTTCTCCCCTGTGGTCGGGTTCCGGCAGCCGCCGCCGGGAATATACAGGATATCGGATAGATCGCCGTTGCTACCCATATGGGTGGCAATGACGCCGTGGCCGCCGCCCCTGTGGCGCAGGATTGCGGCACCTGCCCCGTCGCCAAAGAGCACGCAGGTGTTGCGATCTTTCCAGTCGACGATGGAGGAGAGTTTGTCAGCTCCGATGACCAAGATCGTGTTGTAGGTGTGGGAGGTGATGAACTGCTGCGCGATTTCCAGCGCATACAAAAATCCGGAGCACGCCGCGCTGACATCAAAGCAGGCGGCTTTTTTAGCGCCGATTTTGGCTTGGACGAAGCAAGCCGTGCTGGGGAAAAACATGTCGGGCGTGACTGTGGCCACGAGAATGAGGTCGATTTCGTCGGCGCTGATGCCGGCGTTTTCGATGGCGGCGAGGGCCGCCTTGGCCGCCAAGTCGCTGGTATGTTCGCCTTCGGCGGCGATGTGTCTGGCCTTGATGCCGGTGCGCGAAACGATCCACTCGTCGGTCGTCTCCACCGTTTTCTCCAGCTCCGCGTTGGTCAGGATCCGTTCGGGCACGTAGCTGCCGGTGCCGATGATGGAAACGCTGCGCTTGGGGAGGTGGTTACGCGTGTGGGGC
>JAYTYG010000344.1:0-3170 GCA_043742585.1 Spartobacteria bacterium | reverse complement strand
CAGGCGGGCGCGAAGCGGAGAGGATCAGGCAGGGGCCGGCTTTGCGCGTGGTCCCGGTTTTCACGCCGTCGATGGAGTTTTCGCCTACTAATTCGTTAGTGTTACGCAGTAGATATTGGGTTTGTTCGCCGGTGGCGGTTTGCAATGTGATTTTGCGCTCCTTCTGCGACACGTAGAATCGGAACGCCGAGGTGCTCATGGCGTATTGCGTGAGCTTGGCGAGGTCTTCCGCCGTGGAATAAGGGAGGTCGCTTTCCAGGTTGTCGAGCCCGTGCGGGTTGAGGAAGCGGGTGCGTTGCATCCCGAGGCGTCGGCCGAGGGCGTTCATGTGCGCGACGAACGCGTTGACCGCCGTGACGTCCGGCTTGGCTGAGCCCAGGGCGCGCCCCACGTGGTCGGCCAAGGTTTCGGCAGCCTGATTGTCGGACTGCATCATGGCCGCATAAAGGAGGTCGCGGAGTGAGCAGTGGTCGCCGGGCCGAAAGCCGACGCCCTCGCCGGCTGTGAGTTTTTGGGCGGACTCGGGGACTGTGGCGATTTGGCCGAGGTCCTGGCCTTTGGCGTCGGCCCAGTCGAGCACGACCATCGCGGTGGCGATCTTAGTGAGGCTGCCGATCTGGAGTTTTTTCTGCGGATTGGAGGTTTGGAGGACGAAGCCGGTGGTGTTGTCGGAAATGACGTAAGCGGCTGCGGATTCGGCCTTCAGAGGTTGGGAGGGAAGGAGCAGGAGCAGGGCCGAGGCGCAGAAGGCCGGCAGGAAGCAGCGAGGTATTAACATGGATAGTGCAAAAATGCACCAGTCTAGCGGGTTACGCTGAAATTATGAAGGATGAATTATGAAGGATGAAGAAAGAGACGCCTTCGGGACTAACGCCACCAGCGAGTTCCGAATCTTCATCCTTCATCCTTTGGGCGCCCGCTGCGCTGCGCCCTAGCTGTTGGGCGGTTGTTCGATGTGCAGGTTGGTGAAGCGTTTCTGGGCCGCCTTCTTTTTGCGCGGGCGCTTGGATTCGCCTAGGGCCAGGCTCATGAATTCGTTTTGGCTGTGGTAGGGCGGCGTGTTCCGCGCCACGGTCGGGATGGTGTAAATCCCGTCGGCGCCGAGCACGGAGGCTTTGACGTTGTCGCTGAGGTGCGGCTTGAGGATTTGTTGAATGATGCGTTCGCGCAGGGCCGGATCTTCGATGGGGGTGACCACTTCCACTCGGCGGAAAAAATTGCGCGGCATCCAGTCGGCGCTGCCGATGAAGACTTTGGGTTGGCCGCCGTTTTCGAAGTAGAAGATGCGGCTGTGCTCCAAAAAGCGGCCGATGATGGAGCGGACGTGGATGTTCTCGCTGACGCCGGGCATTTGTGGGCGCAGGCAACAGATGCCGCGGATGATGAGGTCGATTTTGACGCCGGCCTGGGAGGCGCGATAGAGGGCTTCGATGATCTCCCGATCCACCAACGAATTCATCTTGGCGATGATTCGGGCAGGCAGGCCTTTCTGCGCGGCCTCGGTTTCGTGTTCGATGAGGTTCATCATGGCCTCATGCACGGTGAATGGGGCGATGAGCAGTTTTGCCGCGCCTTGGAACTGGCAGATGCCGGTCAGTAAATTAAAGAGGTTCGAGGCGTCCTCGCCGTATTCGGGGTGCACGGTGAACACGCTCAAATCGGTGTAAATGCGCGCGGTGCTGGGATTGTAGTTGCCGGTGCCGATGTGGACGTAGCGGCGCAGGCCGTCGTCGTCGCGCCGGACCACGAGTGTGATCTTGGCGTGGACCTTGTGATTGACGATGCCGTAGACGACGTGCACGCCGGCTTCCTCCAGGCGCCGGGCCCAGAGGATGTTGTTGGCTTCGTCGAAGCGGGCTTTGAGCTCGGTGACAGCAGTGACTTGTTTGCCGTTGCTCACCGCTTTCATGAGCGCTCCGACGATGCGCGGGTCGCCGCCTGTGCGGTAAAGGCTTTGTTTGATGGCAAGCACGTTGGGGTCGCGTGCCGCTTGTTCGAGGAAGTCCACGACGCTGGCGTAGCTCTCGTAGGGGTGATGGAGCAGGACGTCGCGTTTGCGGATCACGCTAAAGAGATCAATGGTGTCACGAAACGGTACGGCGATCGGGGCCACGTAGGGTTTGTCCCGGAGTTCCGGGGAATGGTCGCCTTCGTAGATGGCCATCAATCGGATGGGATTGAGCGGGCCGTCGATGATGTAGAGGTCGTCCTCAGTCAGGTCGAGGGTCTCGAGCAGATACTGGTAGATTTCGGCGGGACAGGTGAGGTCGACTTCGAGGCGGACGGCGGCGCCGCGTCTACGGTTGTGTAGCTCCTGCTCGACTGCGCTTAGCAGGTTGCCAACATCTTCCTCGTCGATGTACAGTTCGCTGTTGCGTGTGACCCGGAAGTGCCAGAACCCCAGGATGGTGGTCCCGGGGAAAAGATCCGCTAGGTAATGGCCGATCATGTGGCCCATGAAAACGTAGACCCGGCTTTCGTCTTCGCGCGGCAGCCGGACGAGGCGGGGGAGAACCCGGGGGACTTGGACGACGGCGAGGCGGCGATGGATCTCGCCGTTGCGCTCGATGTCGAGCTGGACAACGATGTTCAGCGATTTATTAAGCAGTTGTGGAAACGGGTGTGACGGGTCGATCCCCAGCGGCGTGAGCACCGGGCGCACTTGGCCGCGGTAATATTTCTCCACCCAATCGCGGTCGGCGGGTTTGAGTTTTTCGACGTCGAGAAAGTGGATGCCGTTTTTGGCCAGGCCGGGCACGAGTTCTTTGCGCCAGCAGTGGCACTGCTGGTCGATCATGTCGCGGACGCGGCGGCGAATGGCGCGAAAGGTTTCGGTGGCTGTGCGGCCATCGACGCTGCGTTCGACGACGTCGCTTTCGATTTGTTGTTTGATGCCGGCGACGCGGACCTCGAAGAATTCGTCGAGGTTGGAGCTGGCGATGGTGAAGAATTTGACGCGTTCGAGGAGGGGATTGGAGGGGAGCAAAGCCTCGTTGAGGACGCGCTGGTTAAAGTCCAGCCAGCTCAGTTCGCGGCTGATGAAGTGTTGCGCGGAGAAAGTTTTCATTTTGGAGTGGCGACTTAAAAACTGACTCTTAACAGGCTGGGCGGGATAGGTCAGGTGTCAAATGTGTGACGGTTGGAGGAAAGGGGAGCTGGCGGCGTAAAAA
>JAYTYG010000343.1:0-6952 GCA_043742585.1 Spartobacteria bacterium | reverse complement strand
GACTAACCATGACCAGCGATAGTAGCCGATGAATCGGTCATAGCGATTGAGGCGGTCCGCGCCGGGTTCGCGCGCTTGTGAGAACTGAATGAAGTCCGGGCGTGGATCGTGGTGGGTTTCAATGAGGCTAAAGCCGGTGAGCGTTGAGCGGGAGTGCTGTGACAGGCGCAGTCGGTAGCTGACTTCTTCGCCGACTGTGGCGTAGCGCGGTAACAGTCGGAGCAGGGAGAATGTGGGCGGGGCCGCGCGGTTGCGGAATGAGGCGGAGGCCAAGGCCACGATGAGCATGGCGAATGTGAGGCCGAAGATTTGGTAGGCAACGGCTTGCTGAGTGTTGATGCCTAACACCGCACTAAATAATAGGACGCCTTGCGCGAATTGACCGATGGTTGTGAAGCGGCGAAAATACCAGCGCCGATACCGATGGTAGCGACGAAAGTTGTTATAGAAAAAATGACTAAGCCGGGACGCGGGTTTCATTTAGGCAAAGGGCGACGATGGCTTCGGCGTTGCTGCCGCCATACTTAACCTGGGTGGTTAGCACCAACCGGTGCGCGATGACGGCGGTGGCGAGTTCGCGGATATGTTCCGGGGTGACAAACTCCATGCCGTCGAATAGGGCCAGTGCTTTGGCTGTTTTCACCAGGGCGATGCTGGCGCGCGGGCCTGCGCCCAGTTGCACGCCGGGCCGGGTGCGGGTGGCGCGCACGAGATCGACCGCGTAGCGTGTGAGCTCGGGTTTGATATAGATATGTTGGACCGCTTCTTTGAGTGTTAGGAGCTGGGCCAAATCTATACAGGGTCGCAGGCTGGTGAGCGGGTGTTGGCTGTGCTGGGCGCCTATCATCGCGGCCTCGGTTTCTGCATCTGTATAGCCGAGGCTGAGCCGCAGTGCGAAGCGGTCCATCTGTGCTTCCGGGAGTGGATAGGTGCCGCGAAATTCAATGGGGTTCTGGGTCGCCACGACAAAGAACAGCGGCCCCATCTGATGCAGCTTGCCGTCCAGGCTCACTTGGCCTTCGCCCATGACTTCTAGTAATGCAGATTGCGTGCGGGGCGACGCGCGGTTGATCTCGTCGGCTAGCAGTATATTGGTAAATACCGGTCCGGGTCGGAACTCGAAAGTCTGCATGCGCTGGTCATAGACAGACATGCCGAGGATGTCGGTGGGCAGTAGGTCGGGGGTGAATTGGACGCGTTTAAAATCGACTCCGATGGAGGCGGCGAGGGCTTTGGCTAATGTGGTCTTGCCGGTGCCGGGAAAGTCTTCGAGCAGGATGTGGCCGCCGGCTGCCAATGCAGCTAAGAGGTGGCGCAACGCTGTGTCCTGGCCGTAGACGATGCTGCCGAGGGATTTGTATAGACGCTGGTAGGCGTCGAGGGCTTGCGGGAGGTTCATGCGGAGCCTGGAGTTGAAATGGGTTTAGTTGCCGGGGTTATCTGTTTTGGCGCGCTTGCAGATATAGCGGATGAATGGGCCGAGGCCGGAGAAGCGGTAGCTGGGGTCAATGTAGTGTTCGATTACGTAGAAGGCGAAGTAGTAGGCCCGGCAAAAACTCCAAATACAGACAGCCATCAGGAATAGGTTGCGCAGTGATAGTGTTTCCCAGAGGAGGAGGCCTGCGGAGAGTATCCCCGTGAAGAGGAAGAGCGCGCCCTTGAGTTTTATGACTCGTGGATTTGTTAAGTCTGTCATTTGAGGGGAGGGGCTTCGGCGTCCCGTGGTTTCCCCAGGGGGCGGAGAGGGGGGAATTGCGTGGCAGGCATTTTGAGTGTTTGCCGCGTTAATGAGCAATAGGTAATCCCCCGGCTCGGTCGGTGGTATCGGATGGGAGGCGGGGCCTGCGTAAAAAGTGCAGTGCGGGCTCTGATGGAGGTCCCCACAATTCATAGATGAAAACACGAGTCATCCTGAGCGGAGCGCACGAGTTCCACGAGGGCGCGCAGTCGAAGGACCCCTCGGAACTTCAGATGGGCTGCGTCACGGAGGTCCCCGAGAATTAAGAGTCTGTCCCCCGCAATGAAAAACGGCGGGACGCTGTTGCCAGCGTCCCGCCGTGTCAGGATTAATCCGGTCTCAGCGCTCGCTCTTTTTTAATGCGGCGGCTTCTTCCGGGGTGAGGTTCTTTTTGTCTTTGCCTTTACCTGATGAGCTTCTTTCAGGGGCCTGTTGTTGCTGTTGCTGCTGGGCGTGGGCGCGGGCGTCGACGGCTTGTTGCTGCCTGGCTTGGTTGGCGCGCTCGGCTTTTTCCTGGGCCTGATTGGAACGCTGCGCGTCCTGAGCGCGTTGTTGCTGCTCGGCGCGGGCGTCGACGGCTTGCTGCTGGCGAGCTTGGTTGGCGCGTTCGGCTTTTTCCTGGGCTTGATTGGAACGCTGCGCGTCCTGAGCGCGTGGCTCCTGGGTGGGTTGCGTTACGTTGGGGCGTTCGTCTTGAATCCCGAATTTCGAGCGTGGGTCTGCGGGGCGTTGTTTTGAATCTTGGCCCGGGGTTTGTGCGTTTTCGCGTGCGGCTTCATTGGCCTGCTGCTTTTGCGTCGCCTCGGCTTGGGCCCGCCGGATCTCGGCGGTTTGTTCGAGTCGTCGGCTGAGCGCTTGCTGGGCTTGCGCTTCGCGGGCAGCTGCTTCTGCCGCAGTCGCCTTTTGCTGGGGGTCTTTCCCTTTTTTTACGGCAACGGCGGGCACTTCAGATTGGGCTGGGACGTTTGTTGCTGGGGGCGGCACCTCATGGCTTTTCGCAGGGTTGAGAGGGGGCAGCCCTTTCACTGGGGGCTCGGTCTGGGTGGTGTTTTGCTCGGGCTCCTGAGGGGGGGTCTTCCCTGGCTGCGGACGGTTCACCCGGGGGCCGACGAGGCCGGTGGGCGATGCGGGGTCAACGCGTTGTCCCACGGGTTGTCCCACGGGTTGTCCCACGGGCTTGCCTTTGGTTGGCGCTTTGGGATCTCCAACGGGGGGCGTGTTCGGGGTGGAAATCGGTTTGATTCCCCCGGGTTGCGCGGTGGGGCGCGTGGCGACTGCGCCATTGTCGGGCACCGCGGCCGTTGTGTCGTTGGCTCTGAGGTCTTTCTTGTCAGTCTTCATCCGTGGCAACGTTGGTGGCGCGTGGACATCGGTCTTTACAGGAATCGCCTGCAATTCGGCGACCTGGACGGGTTTGGCAGGCGCGGAGTCGGGTGTTAGCCCATGCGTTTGGTCTTGGAGTTTGCGTTTGAGGGCATCGCGGTCGGTCGGGTCTTTGATGCCGTTCCAGCCTTTATTGACGGCCAGATTGGCGGCGACGGGCTTGATCCGCGTGGGCTTGAGGGCGAGCGGGTTGGCCGGAGGCAGGATGACGGGGGCGAACACTTCCAGCGAGTTGCCGCGCTGGATGGAGCGCGGCAGGGGATTGGCGGCGCGGTTGGTTTTCTTGTTCAGGGCGTTTTGATTGATGCCATTCTGGACATAAACGTTTATCGTGTTGTTTTGGACGATCTTCAGGGTCGGCACACGCCGCGTGCTGTTTCTCTCGATGTAGATGTATTGTGGGCCGCCGCAGTAGACGACGTTACTGTTGTCGTTGTAGGTAATGTTGGTGATGTTTATCGTGTTTTCGATAAACGTCACATTCCTGGTCCGGGGATAGATGACCGACCTCATGACTGGGGCGCCGAAGTCGCGCACTGCGCAGAAGTTATAATGGCTGGGGCCGATGTCATAGGTGCTGTCGGCCCAGACGCTGATACCGGTGTCGCGTCGGAAATGGGCTTCGGGGGGCAATGGAGCCCAGCCGACGGCGTCGTCGTTATTGCGCCAGGAAACCCAGGCTGGCCCCCACTGATAGTCGGGAACCCAGCACCAGCCTTCGTCTTCGAGTTTGACCCAGCGCCCGTAGTGATAGGTGATGCCGCCCCAATCTTCGTAACTCACCCAAGTCCAGCCGGCATCGGTATACGCCCAGTAGCCGTCGGTGTAGGGAGCCCAGTCGCTGTCGACATCATCGGGTCGCCAGCAGTAACCGTAGTGATCGACCTTAATCCAGTCGCCGTAGGGATCGAGGGCGTCATAAAAGTAGCTGAACGAAATTTCTGCGTGGGCCGTGCGCGGGGTGAGCACGGAGCAGAAGGCGCTAAAGATCAGGACGAGTGCGAAAAGTCGGGATGTTTTCATGGAGTTAAGTGTTCAGACTGAGTCTATACCGAATTCACTCAGTCGGCTTTGCAGAAAATTCGGGGCTTAGCAAGAGGGGGGGAGGGGCGGGGGGGAAGTATGAAGTATGAATGCGGAGGCTCTTCTGCGATGGGACGCCAGGGCTTACGCATCTAAAATGATCATTGGAAAGTGCAGATATTCGGGTAAGCCGATGCTGGCAAAGTATTTACGCCAAAGGCGTTACGTCCTACAGCCTAGGGTTGCGAGGCACGAGCTACCCTGGGAGCCGGCGAAAGAGAGAATCCAACCCCAACGTGGGTTGCGCCCGGGAACGTCCTTTGGCGGAACCGCGTTGCGGTTCGATCCGCTCTGGTTGAGTTCCCAGGGTAGGCCCGCAGCGGGGCAACCCTGGGCTGGAGGACGTAATCCCGTTGGGATATATGAGGAGCTGCAATTACAGCGAAATTAGATGCGTAAGCCCTGGATGGGACGCACACCGAGTTCTCATAATTCATAATTCAAAAAGAAGTTCGGGCTTCTGGCGTGTGGCAAGGCTGTGTTACTGGCCCGGGCATGAAATTGCTCCTCAATCAATGCCTCGTCCTGCTCCTGATCTTGCTCGGCGTGGGGCGCGCGGCCGAAAAACCGTTGGTGGTGGGAATGGAACTCGCCTATCCGCCTTTTGAAATGCGCGATGAACAAGGGTCGCCGGCCGGCGTCAGCGCGGACCTCGCGGGCGCCCTGGGCGCGTATCTCGGGCGAGCCGTGGAAATTCGCAATGTGCCGTTTGACGGTCTCATCCCGGCGTTAAAGACGGGGAAGATCGATTTGATCATATCCTCGCTGACCGCGACGCCCGAGCGGGCGCAGTCGATAGATTTTTCGGAGCCGTATCTCAAAACCGGCCTTTGTCTGTTGGTCGGGGTGAAGAGCGATATCCAGTCGATCGCGGATGTGGATCGGGCCGGGCGGACTGTGGCGGTGAAGAGGGGGACCACTGGCCACATTTACGCCAGCTCGCAGATCAAGGCGGCGCAGGTCCTGGTGCTGGATAAGGAAGCCGCGTGTGTGCTGGAGGTGGCCCAGGGAAAGGCCGATGCGTTCATTTACGATCAGATGTCGACTTTCAAGAATTGGCAGAAATCCAAGGACACCACCCGCGCGATCCTGCTGCCTTTTCAGAGCGAGTCTTGGGCGGTCGGGATTCGGAAGGGCAACGAGGAGTTGCGGGCGAAGGTGAATGCCTTTCTCGCGGGGTATAAGGCCGGGGGCGGGTTCGAGCGGCTCGGGGACAAATGGCTGGCGGAGCCCAAGGCGGAGTTCAAGAAGTTGAATCTGCCGTTTTATTTTTAAAGCGGCGCGGTGGGGGCGGGTGCAGCGCGGCGGACTTTGTTTGAACGAGTGTCCTCTGCGACGCCCTTCAGGGTGCTATGTTTTTGCAGGAATTATCCATCACTCTAAGCGCGACGGGCTCCCCGGGGACGCTATGTTATTGAGCCATGAAGAAACGCGTTCTGATAATTTCGGCGAGTGCAGGCACCGGGCACGTGCGTTGCGGGCAGGCGTTGGAGAAAGCTTTTGCGGCGGATGACCGCACTGCGGAGGTGATTCATGAGGATGCCTTGAAGTATACGAACAAGCTGTTCCGGGATTTCTATTCGACGCTGTATTCCAAGCTGGTCCGCAGCGCCCCGCAGCTCTTGGGGTTTGCGTATCGGGCCAGTGATGAGCCTTGGAAGAATGACAATGCGCGGTTGCAGTTCGACCGCCTCAATACGCGGCCGCTGGTGAAGTTTATTCAGGATTTCGACCCGCATATCACGGTTTGCACCCATTTCATGCCGGCCGGGATCATCTCGCATCTCATTCAAAAGAAGGAGTTGCGGGCGCATCCCTCCATTGTGGTGACGGATATGGATTGCCATGCGATGTGGCTCTCACGGCTGTTTCAGCGTTATTTCGTGGCGATCGATGAAACCAAGGCGCACCTAGAGGCGCTGGGGTTGCCGGGCGATAGGATCACTGTCAGCGGGATCCCGATCGACCCGGTGTTTGCCCAGCCCGCAGATCGCGCGGAGCTGCGTGCGGAGTTTGGATTGGCGCGGGAGAAGACCACGCTGCTGCTCTCGGCCGGGGCGCTGGGGGTGGGGCCTACGGAGGTGGTGGTGCGCCGACTGATGGAGCTCAGGCACCCGGCCCAAGCGGTGGTGATTTGCGGCAAGAGCGACGAATTGCGGGAGCGCCTCACGGGCTTGGTGGGCGCGGATAATCCCGCGTTCCGGATCCTGGGTTATACGAACCGCATGCATGAGCTCATGCACATGAGTGATTTGTTTATTGGTAAACCGGGCGGTCTCACCACGTCCGAGTCGCTCGCCTGTGGCTTGCCGATGGCGATCGTCTCGCCCATTCCAGGCCAGGAAGAGCGCAATAGTGATCATCTCCTCGAAGAAGGCGCCGCGATCCGCTGCAATGAGATGACGACGATCCCCTTTAAGCTCGACCGTTTGCTGGGCGATCCCGCGCGGCTGGCGCTCATGGCTCGGAAGGCCCGCGAAATGGGGCGGCCTCACGCGGCCCAGCAGGTGGTGGAGACGCTTTACGGAGAGAATCTCGAGCCGATGGTTTTAGGTGAGGCGCCGCGCGACACGATGCCGTAGGCGGGCAGGGGGGCGGGCGGGGAAATTATGAAGTATGAATTATGAATGGAGAGGGACGCGATGTATTCGGGTTTTACGGGTGTCAGCGGCGTGCTCCGGATTTTCATCACTCATCACTCATAATTCATAATTCATAATTCATAATTCGCTTCGGTGGCGGCGGCAC
>JAYTYG010000342.1:0-7845 GCA_043742585.1 Spartobacteria bacterium | reverse complement strand
GCGAGGGGCATGAGCATGGCCCTGGTCCAGGAGGACAGCTCAAAGATGTTGAAGAAAAACCAACGCGGGAAGAAGACGATCTCCACGGGGACCGAGGGGAGATGTTTCCAGGGAAACTGGCCGAGTAGCGCGAGGTAAAGTTTCGCGTAAGTATTCACCCTGGGAATGCCGCCGAGGCGCAGGATGCAGAGCCGGGCCTGAGTCATCCAGGGGGCGTCAGGAAGATGCCCGGCGAGCTTGAGTGCGAAATAGGCTTTCACCGAGGCCGACACTTCGCTCGGGCCGCCTTCGTAAATATTCCAGCCGCCATCCGCGCCCTGGCGGCGCTGGATATGGGCCACGCATTTCGCCTCCAGAACCGGATCCACTTCGTCGGCCCAATGCATGTAGAGCACGTAGTCCGAGCACAGCGTGGAATCCGCGAAAAGCTCCCCGCACCAGTAGCCCTCGGCGTGCTGGAGCCGGAGCAAATGCTGTTGGGCCCGGTGAATCGTCGAGGACAACAGCTCCGCGCTCGACTCGTGGCGGGAGGGCGCAGGTTCAGGCATGCAGTGGGGGCTGGGCACGGCGGGTTAAGCGGTCGCGCCGGTCAGGGCGGGAGCCTCCGTCGTTGGGCCTTTTGGCTCAATGCTCAAAATTCTCAAGGACTCAGCGATCGGGATGAAGAAACCCTCGGGCGCTCATGGCAACAAAGGCGTGGCAATCCGGGCCTGCACTTACGCGCGCACCTCCGAGGGGGCGGGCTCCGCATCGGCGGGCGCGGGCGCAGCGGCGGGTGCGGCGGGTGCGGCGGGTTTGGGCGCGGCGCTCGCATGCCCTTTCCCGGCGCTATGCCCATTAAACGCCTCGATCCCCTCCGCGCTCACGGGCTTGGGCCGGGCCCCGAAGTTAAAGCGGATGTTTTTCAAGAGATCGCCCGGCTTGGCCTGCAGCCCCAGGCTCGCCGTGGGTTCGTATCCGCAATGCACCATGCAGTTCTCGCAGCGGCTGTCCCGGGCGACTCCGTTCACCACGCCGTATTTATTCCAATCGATCTGCTTCAAGAGCGCCTTGTAAGTCGGGAAATGCCCGTCGGTCATCAAATAGCACGGCCCCTTCCAGCCCCGGATGTTGCGGGTCGGGATCGCCCACGCGCTGCAGCTCAGGTCCCGTTTGCCGGTCAGGAATTCCAGATAAATCGGGGTGCCGAATATCGGGAATTTCCGGCCCCACTCCACGGCGTTGGCGAACTTCTCGATAGTGGCTTTGCGGGTGAGAAAAAAGTTTTCCGGAGCCACGCCCAATCGGCTCACCATATCCGTTTTGGCTGCGTCGTATTCGTAGCCGGGGGAGATGGTGTGGCCGTCGACGCCCAGGCTCGAAAGGAAGGCGAACATCTGCTCGATTTCGAGCGGATCGGTTTCTTTATAGACAGTGGTGTTGGTGGCCACCTGATAGCCCAGAATTTTCGCCATCCGGATCGCCAGAATGGCTTCCTTGAAAACGCCCTCGCGCTCCACGATCAAGTCGTGCGTGCGCTCCAATCCGTCGAGATGGATGTTCCAATACACCCACGAATTCGGTGCGATCACCGCTTTATTCGCGTCTTTTGGGCCTTTGCTCAAGTCCTCGACGTCCTTGGCCGAGAGCAACTCTTCGCGCACCAGTATCTCGATACGCTGCTCAATGCCCGCCGGGTTGCGCGCGAATTCGAGCGCCAGATAATCCCGCATCTTGCGACGCATCGCCGTGGCATTGGTGCAGATGTAAACAATACGTTTTTGGGCCAGCAACCCTTCCACCAGCGCCTCGATCTTCGGATAAATGAGCGGTTCCCCGCCGCAAATCGAGACCATCGGCGCCCCGCATTCCTGGGCGGCGCCGAGACAATCTTGGAGGGACATGAGGTCCTTGATCGACGTGGAATATTCGCGAATACGGCCGCAGCCCGTGCACGTGAGGTTACAGGTATGTAACGGTTCGAGCTGGAGTACGGTGGCGAATTTTTCAATCCCGCACAGCTTTTTGCCAATGATGTAAGCGGCAATTTTTGCGGTTAACGCCAAGGGAAATCTCATGAGGCCGCGATAAATACACGGCCTCAACACACTGTGGCAATGGAGGAAACAGCGGGCGCCACCTGAGGGGCGCACCAATCATGAATTATGAATGATTAATGACGAATGACGAATGATGAAGACTCAGAGATCGCCGGTGCCGTTAAACCCCAAGGCTTCTCTTCCTTCATCCTTCATAAATTCCCACGTGCCCGTTAACCTGCTGATAACTTCCGTATTCATTGCCGGTTCAGGCTAATGGGTTCGCGCCGCCTGGTTGAGTTCGCTGATCTGTTGGTTCATCGTCCAATAGTCGTAAACCCAACCCACCGCGCAAAGCCCGCCAGTCAGTAAATAAACCAAGCCGCTGATCCATTTGCCCATATAGAAGCGATGCAACCCCAGTAGGCCGAAAAACGTCTGCAAAATCCAAGCCACCGAATAGTCAACCGGGCCGGCGACAAAACGGCGGTCAGCTTGGCGGTCCAGGCTCGGGATGAGGAACAAGTCGATCAGCCAGCCCACGCCGAGCAGGCCGAGGGTAAAGAACCAGATCGTGCCGGAAATCGGTTTCCCGTAGTAAAAGCGGTGCGCCCCCGTGAAGCCGAAGATCCACAGCACATAACCGATGGTTTTGCGGTGCGTATCATTGGGGTTGGGCGTAGGATTGGAATCCTCTGAATTTGGCGTGCTCGTCACCGCTTGAGTTTACTCCCAAAGCAGGACAAATCAAACCAGCATGCGCCCCCGTTCCGACCCGCCTAAATGAGGCCCGCTCTCTTCGCTGCTTTTGACCAGCAACTCCTCTATCCCTCCCTCGCTGTGGTCCTCGGCTTGCTCGTGGTCTGCCTCCTCTGGGCCCTCTTTGCGCGCGGCTCCAAATTCCCATACCAAGCCGCAGCTCCGCTCCTCTCGGCCTCCGAACGCGCGTTTTACCTCATTCTATCCGACGCGATTGGCCGCGACTTCGCTCTTTTTACCAAGGTCCGCCTCGCCGATATCATTCAGGTCCAGGGCGGGCTTTCCGGCAAAAAACGCTCGGCGGCTTTCAACCGAATTAAGTCCAAGCACGCCGACTTTGTGGCCTGCGACACCAAGACATTCCAAGTGATCTGCGTGATCGAGCTCGACGACCGCTCGCATCGCCAGGCCGAACGCCAATTGCGCGACGCCTTTGTCGATGCCGCGCTGGGAGCTGCCGGATTGCCGATCCTCCACGTCCCGGTTCAGCGCGCTTACTCCACGGACGCCGTCCGCCAGCAAGTCTTCGCAGCCATCGGCCAGGGCCGGCGCCGCGCGAATGTTTAGCCGCAAATAACGCAAAGATCACAGAGACTATAAATCCAGGGATTCTTTGTGATCTCTGTGCTCCTGCGGCTTTCATTGCCGGGAGGATTTAGCCGTAAAGACCGTAAAGACCGTAAAGACCGTAAAGAACGCAAAGACCGTAAAGAACGTAAAGAACGCAAAGACCGCAGAAACTATAACTCCAGAGATTCTATGTGGTCTTTGTGTTCTCTGCGGCTAACTCCAGAGATTCTCTGTGGCCTCTGTAGCCTCTGTGTTCTCTGCGGTTGTCATGTCCGCGTTTAGAAAAATCGCCGATGCTTTTCCTCCTCGTCCTCCAGGCGCAGCCGCAAGGCCGTATGCGGATCGCCGAGCGTGTCCACTTTGGCGGCCGCCACACAGAGCGCCGTCATCGCCGCCACATCCCGCACCGAGACGAACTCGCAGTCGATTTTAACATCCGGCGCACAATTGTGATAATTGCCCAGCGCCACGCACAGGGCCGCAGTGCGATAGCCGTAAAGTTGATACGCAGTAGCCTCGCAAGTGCCCCCGCTCATCAGGCACCGCTGGAATGGAATCGCGCCGTCCCTCGCCCATTGCACAAAAAGCGCGGTCATCGTGGAATCGAAAATCGAAGTGCGATCCCCGACTCGGATAATGACGCCGTCGCCCATCTGGCAGGCGCCCCCGCGTTCCGAGCTGGTCTCCAGGGAGACGATTGTCACCGAGTCAGGCACGCGCCGGGCGAGAGCGAGCTGGACGGCGCCGACGAAGCCGACCTCCTCCGCGCGCGTGAACAACCCATATACACTCGCTTCGGATTCGGTGCGTTCAAGCTCGTAAAACATCTCGCAGATCGCCGCGCAACCAATCAAGTCGTCGCAGGCCCGCGAATAAATCCGCTCCCCCTGCAGCTCGAATCCCGGCAGATCCCACATCGCGAACCTCCCAAAATCGCGGGTGGGCGGATTTTTGGCCCGATACTCCTCAGGCACGCCTCCCAGGAAAACCGACGGCCCCCATTCCCCGGGAACGCTCCCGGGCTCCTTGACAAAGCCCGGATGATCCATGTGCGCCGCAAACGCCATCTGCGGGGCGCGCGAGCCGCGTTGATAAAGCGCGACTAAATTCCCGAAGCTGTCCGACTCAATCTTGACGTGCGGACACAGCGCTAGCAGCGAGATCAGTTCTGCCCGGACCGCATCCTCGCAGAAAGGCGCGGTAGGTTGAGCGAGAATGGCGGCGGCGATTTTGAGCAGGGAAGAATGGGGAGTCATGAAAGTGCGGGGTGCGATCGGGAGCCGCCGACAGAAAAATGAGCTATGAAGCGGAGCGGAACCAGCATCAGGCGCGACCCGGCGCTGCAAACCTGGCGCTGACCGGCGAAGATGGCGAACATGGCGTATTCCAGCGCCACCTCAAAATCGGCGTCGGCGAAGACAATGTTAGGCGACTTGCCCCCCAGCTCGAGCGTCACCTTTTTGATGTTCCCCGCCGCATCCTGCATGATCTTGCGCCCTGTCACCGTGCCGCCGGTAAACGCCACTTTATCCACCCGCAGACTGGCCGCCAAAGTGTGGCCCACGCTCGGCCCCGGCCCGGTCAGCAATTGCGCCACCCCGGACGGAAACCCCACTTCCGCAATCAGTTCAAAAAGTCGGATCGCGCTCAGCGGGGTGGGCTCCGCCACCTTGAGGATGCAGCAGTTACCGGCCGCCAAGCCCGGGGCGAGCTTCCAAGCGGCCATCAAAAGGGGATAATTCCAGGGGATAATCTGGGCGCAAACGCCAATGGGTTCGCGAACCACCATGCTCTGCATCGCCGGGTCGCCCACGCTATACGTTTGCCCCAGCGGTTTGGTGATCAAACCCGCGTAATACCGAAAACAAGCTGCCGCATCGGCCACATCATACTTGGCTTCCCTCAGCGGCTTGCCGCTGTTGCGCGTCTCCAGCTCGGCCAGCGACTCGGCATGCGCCTCGATCTTGTCCGCGACCCGGAAAAGATAACCGGCGCGCTCGGAGGCGGGCATGCCCGGCCACGGCCCTTCATCAAAAGCTTTGCGCGCACAATCAATCGCCCGTTCCGCATCGGCCGCCCCGCCGTCGCTCACCACCGCCAGAACCCTGTTTGTGGCCGGATCCAAGATCTCCCGTGTCCTCCCGTCCAGAGCCTGCACCCATGCGTCACCGATGAACATGCGCTCGGTTTTCATGAGGGCAATTTCGCCCATGCCGCGCGGGTTGCAAGTCAACAAGCGCCCGATCGCCGTTCCCTCCGCCCGGTTCAATCCGCACCGCCGCCGACCTCGGGATACTCCGCCAATCCCGATAAACATACGTCGTCACCGATCTGCCGGTACGCCACATCTTTCATCCGCACCGCCGGCGCCCCCACCCCGCAGCCGCCCACCGCCAGCACCGGCCCTCCGCAAAGTCTCGGGGCCACGTAAAACTGCACTTCATCCGCGAGCCGCTGGTCGAACACCTCGCCTAAAACCCGCATCCCGCCTTCCACAAGCACGCTGGTGATTTGGCGGCGCCCCAGATCCCGGAGTACCGAGCGCAGGGATTTGCCCGTGTAAACCAGGGTCCGCTCCCGGTGTTCGTCGTTAAATAAATGGGAGCCTTCAGGGAGTGGTTGTTTGCCAGCCAAAACCACCCGCCACGGCTGGCGCGCCCCAGGCACGCCGCGCACGCTGAGCCGCGGATTATCCACCCGCAAAGTATTCGCGCCAATAAGGATGGCGTCCACCCGGGCCCGCAGCGTCATGGCATCCGCCCTTGACGCCTCACTCGTGAGCCATTGACCTTCCCCGGGAGGGCGGCTCAACCGGCCATCCAGGGACATCCCGGCCTTGGCGATCACCCAAGGCCGGCCGGTGACAATCCAGCGGTTGAACGCCAGGTTGAGCCTGCGGCATTCCGGTTCGAGCACGCCCGCGCTCACTTCAACGCCGGCGGCCCGCAGCAGTTCAATCCCGCGCCCGGCATGGGCGGGATTGGGATCCAACGTCCCCACCACGACTCGCGCAAACTTCCGTGCCAAAATCGCCTCCACGCACGGCGCCGTCCGCCCATGGGTCGAGCACGGCTCCAGCGTCACATAAATGGTCGACCCCTCCGCGCCGATGCCCGCAGGCAAGGCCGCGATCGCCTCGATCTCGGCATGCGGCCCGCCTGCAAAGTGATGATAGCCGAGGGCTAGAACCTGCCCCTCCCGGGCAATCAGGGCGCCCACCGCCGGATTCGGGCTGGTATGGCCGACTCCGCGCCGGGCTTCGCTCAAAGCAGCGCGCATCAATGTTTCATCAGTCATTGGTTGTATTTATGCTTTGCCGAGCGTCGATTAAACCCTGAACTCTCTCCCCCATGCGCTTACCTCCCCGCGATAAACAAACCCTTTATCACAATCTCGCCCAGCTTTTGCGCGCGGGAATTCCTCTGCCCTCAGCCTTGGAAAAACTCGAGGCCACCACCCACGGCGGCCTTCACCGCTTGATCCAGCGCTTGCGCAAAGCCCTCGCCGAAGGGCGCCCCGCCGGAGAAGCCTTTGCGAGCTGCCCCTCGATCTCGGAGCTCGAATCCAGCGTGGTCGGCGCCGTCGATCACGGCGGGCGCCTCGACTTCGGGCTCCAGCAGTTGGCCCTTTATTTCGAGGTCATCGCCCAGGCCGGCGAAACCGTCATAAGGAAGGCCGCCTATCCCTTCTTTATCCTGCATTTCGGCGTTTTCACATTGCCCCTACCCAAGCTCCTCAAGGAAGGCGTCGGCGCCTATTTCAGCGAAGTCATCGCCTTCCTGTCCGTCCTCTACGCAGTGGTCCTGATCGTTTACCTCCTCCTGCCTGCGCTTAGCCGAATCGGCACTTGCAGCCCCGTGCGCGACCGCCTCCTGCGCATGGTGCCCCTCGTCGGCCAAGTGCGAAGCCATTTCGCTCACGCCCGCTTTTGCATGGTCTACGACATCCAACTCGGAGCCGGCGTAAACGTCATGGGCGCCTTGGAATCAGCCAGCACCGCCAGTCAAAGCGGCCTCGTCAAAAGCGCGATCGCCAAAATCCTCCCTGAATTGCGCACCGGCCAACAAGTCGGCCCATTGCTGGCCCGCAGCGGCATCTTTCCTCGGGCCATGACCCGCTCCCTCATCATCGGCGAGGAATCCGGAGAACTCGACCGCGAGCTCCAGCGCATGAGCGGCGAGTTCGAAGCCAAAGCGCTCCAATCGCTCAAAGCGACGGCCATGGTCATCTCCATGATCCTATATATGGCGGTGGTGTTTTATCTCGGCTGGCGGATTGTTAGCTCGTACCAAGAATCGCTCAAAGAAATGGATAAAATCCTGGACATGACTAAATAGCTGTCACCGCGTCATCTTGTCATCGGGGGGGCGCGTTATAGGGCCTGAATATCGTGTCATTGTGACTCATTTAGGGTTGTTTGCCAGGGCGTTAGCTTTTAATGCTAGTACTTGCAAATCAGTCATTTGCGGCAATCAGCCAGGGCCTTCGACGCCCTGGC
>JAYTYG010000341.1:0-3682 GCA_043742585.1 Spartobacteria bacterium | reverse complement strand
TTTGAGCTGAGCATGGGGCCGCTGGAGGCGCCTAAGAGCTTGTTCGAGCAGGTCTGATATTATTCCGGTTTAATGCCGCGGGCTTTCGGGATCTGTTCCCGATTGTTTGGCTTCTATTTTTTCCGGACTTCACTAATTTCCGATTTATGTCTGACACAGCCAAGCATTTCGGTTCGATCGGTCGTGACTCGCAATCGCGCAAGATGATGAGTGAGCCTTGTATCATGGTGATCATGGGGGCGAGCGGCGACCTCACCAAGCGACTGCTCATGCCAGCGCTTTACAACCTCGCTTGCGATGGGTTGTTGTCGGAGAACTTTGCGGTTCTGGGTACGGGTCGCACGAAGATGAGCGATGCGGAGTTTCGAACGAGCATGGGGGGGAAGGCCGACGGGTTGCGGGCGTTTCACACGCGCAAGGAGTTCGATGAGGAGCAGTGCGAGAAACTCATTAACCGTCTGTACTTTGCGCCGAGTAGTATTAGCGTCGAAGACTTCACGGAGCTCAGGAAAGTCGTGGCCGAGCTCGATACCAAGTATGGCGCTCAAGGGAATGTCCTTTTCTATTTCGCGATGGCCCCGCGCTTTTTCGGGACTTTGTGTGAAAATCTTTACAAAGCTGGTTTTCGGGATGGTCCGGGTTGGAAGCGGATTATCGTCGAGAAACCTTTCGGGACCGATCTGGATTCTGCGCTCAAGTTGAACGACGAGATCCTGAAGTATTGGGACGAAAGTCAGATTTATCGGGTCGATCATTACCTAGGAAAAGAGACGGTGCAAAACCTTCTGGCGTTCCGTTTTTCCAATGGAATGTTCGAGCCGCTTTGGAACAAGGATAATATCGATAATATTCAGTTCAATGTGTGTGAGGTGGTGGATGTGCAGGGACGTGGGGGTTATTACGATAGCTCGGGGGTGTTGCGTGACATGATGCAAAATCACATGTTCCAAATGCTCTCCTATCTGTGCATGGAGCCGCCGGGATCATTCGAATCTAACGCCATTCGAAACGAGAAAGCTAAGCTCCTGCATGCTGTGCGAGTATATACGCCAACCGAGGTGCAGGAGTTCGTGGTCCGGGGTCAATACGGGCCTTCTTATCTAAAGGATGGCAGCGTCGATAAGCCTGGCTATCGAGAGGAGAAGGATGTCGATCCTAACTCGAGCACCGAGACGTTTGCTGCTGCCCGGTTGCATATAGATAATTTGCGTTGGGAAGGTGTCCCCATCTATCTGCGTTCGGGCAAGGCTTTGTGGAAGCGGGGCACGGAAATTATTGTGGAATTCAAGAAGCCACCGCTGGCTACCCTGCGGGGTTCGGCGGTTAAGGAGTTAGATAAGAATCGCCTAGTATTTCATATTCAACCGGCCCAGGGGATCGAGTTGATGTTCCAGGCCAAGGTGCCGGGGCCATCCATGGAATTGCAGCAGGTCGATATGAAGTTCGCTTATGGCGACGCTTTTAAGGCCTCTCGCTATACCGGCTACGAGGTGATGATCCATTCCTGCTCTCGCGGCGACGCCACTCTGTTTTCACGCGGGGATTTGGTGGAAGCCGCTTGGCGCATCGCGCAGCCGCTCCTGGATTACTGGGCTAAAGAACCCGCAGGCGCGGAGTTCCCCAACTACACGCGCAATTCCTGGGGCCCCAAAGCGGCGGCGGATTTGGTTCGGCGGGATGGTCGGCAATGGTTTGAGGTTGTGACTCCGGAGGTGTTGGAGCGTTCACCTCTGTTCAAGGGCGCTGACCCGATGTTATTGCGGGCGGTGATTATGGCGCTGGGGTCGACGACAGCGGCGGCCGGTGACATCATCATCAATCACGGGGCGCTGGCGAAGGAGATGTATCTCATCTGTCAGGGGGAAGTGGAGGTGGTTGATGCCAGTGGAAATGTCATGGCGACGCTTAGTGCCGGTGGCTTTTTTGGGGAGATCGGTCTTTTGGTATCTGTGCCACGGACTGCGACTGTCAGGGCAACGACGCTCTGCGATCTCTTTATCCTGGAGCAGTCAGATTTCTTCCGGATCATGCGTGATCATCCGCATCTGGCGGATGCCATGACGAGCGTGGCAAAGGAGCGCTACGACCTGGTGGTTTCCTGCGAGCATCTCATGGGTGTGGGCGCGCCGGCGCTTACGCCGCAAACCCCGGCGTAGGCTATCAGCGCAGCCTACGCAGTCATCCTGAGAGCAGCGCGCGAGTTTTACGCGCGCGCGTAGGCGAAGCGCGCGCGTAGTCGCGACGCGCCGAGTCAGCAAGACAGTGCTAGCTTTTTTTGGGCAACTGATACCCCGTTTGCAAAAGGCGACGGCGTCACATTAGTGCTTGGTCTTTGGTCGGTTCCCGGTGACGCAGCTAACCTGTAATTCCACGGGGTCCTTCGACTGCGTCCGCTCGTGGAACTCGCGGACTACGCTGAGGATGACTCGTGGTTTTGCCTAAAGATTAGCACTGCCGAGCTGCTGCTGAATAGCTGCCAGGTAGTTGCTTGGCGGATGCCAAGCTGCTGCCTATGCGGCGGACTTGGGTTGGCTGCCGGTATTCGTCTTGGATTTGACCAGGGCGAGGATTTTCTCGACGGCGGCCTCGGCGGTGAGGCCGTGTTTTTTGCGGAGGACGTCGACCGAGCCGTGTTCGACGAACTGGTCGGGCCAGCCGATGCGGACGACTGGGGTTTTGATGCCAGCGTCGTTGAGATGCTCGATGACTGAGCAGCCAAAGCCGTTGGGGAGCACGTGGTCTTCGATGGTGCAGATGACATCGACGCTGCGGGCGAAAAACTCGATGGTGCCGGCGTCGAGGGGTTTGATCCAGCGCGGGTTGATGACGGCGGTGCTGATGCCCAAGGCTTCGAGTTGTTGAGCGGCTTGCTCGGCCATCTCGCACATGCCGCCGAGGCCGAGGATGGCGACTTGAGTGCCGTGTTTGACGACTTCAGCTTTGCCGATCTCTAAAAGCCGGGGCTGTTCTTTGGGCTGGATGCCCGTGCCGATGCCGCGCGGATAACGGATGGCGATCGGGCCGGCGTTGTAATTGGCCATGGTCCAGAGCATGTCGACGAACTCGTCTTCGTCCTTGGGCTGCATGTGGACCAGGCCGGGGACGACGCGCAGGTAGCCAATGTCGAAGAGGCCGTGATGGGTTGGGCCGTCGTCGCCGCTCAGGCCGCCGCGATCCATGCACAGTGCGACGTTGAGGCCCTGGAGCGCGATGTCATGAAGGATCATGTCGTAAGCGCGCTGCATGAAGGTGGAGTAGATGGCCAGAAACGGCTTGAACCCCTGCGTGGCAAGGCCGGCGGCAAAGAGCGCCGCGTGTTCTTCGGCGATGCCGACGTCGAAGTATTTGTCGGGATGCGCGGCGGCAAAGTGGACCAGGCCTGTGCCGCTGGGCATGGCGCCGGTGATGGCGCAGAGCTTGGTGTTGTTGTCGGCGAATTTGGCGAGGGTTTTGCCGAAGATTTCCGCGTAGGTGGGCGACGCGGTGGTGGCGGTTTTGCCGGTCTTGGGTTCGAACCGGCCTAGGCCGTGGAACTTGTCAGGCTGCTGGAGTGCGGGGGCGTAGCCTTTTCCTTTTTGGGTGAGGATATGGAGCAGGACGGGCTCGTTCTGGGTTTTAAGAAACTCGAAGGTCTGGATGAGCAGGGGAATGTCGTGCCCGTCAATCGGGCCGTAATAGCGGA
>JAYTYG010000340.1:0-6366 GCA_043742585.1 Spartobacteria bacterium | reverse complement strand
GGGGTCCTTCGACTGCGCACACTCGCGGAACTCGTGCGCTACGCTCAGGATGACCTCGTGTTTTGGTCGCTCAATGATGACGACATTCACTCGCGCAGGTTAACGCCTTCGGCGTAGATGCTTTGCCTCCACCGCTTTATGGCAGGATCTAGACTTTCCCATCGTCATCTTAGATGCGTAAGCCCGGGGCTGGAGGGCGGGGAACTTGCTTGAGGCAAGGCTTCCTCCATGAATGTCAATCTTATAATGTTGCTCAGTGCCTGCATATTGTTTCGCTATCTAGCGGCACAAGCCCGGGCGTCATTTTACGCGCGGTTTACTTCTCTTTTAAGGAGGCCTGTGCTCCCGCGCCTCCTCCTGAAGTTGCTCCGCGAAAATCCTGAACGCTGGCGCGAATTCCGCCAGCGCGTCTTGCCAATCTGCGGCGGCCAGATTGCTCTCGATACCGCCGCTTGCGCGATTTTCGTGCTCGGGGTTTTCTGGTTTCCGCCTGCGAAGATGGGGCCCAGTGATCTGCGCCTTCTGCAGAGCGGCACGGTGCTGCTGGTCTCGGGGACGTTTGTGTTCGAGGTGTTCGAGTTCTGGACGATGCTCCGGGTCAGCAGGGGCTGCGGGCGCTCGGCGTCCACTGGCTCAAAGCGCGGCGACTTCAAACGCGATTAATTACCTGTCCCTTTGCGGCGTTCTTTGTGGCCTTGTGGCGAGCCTGGTCAGCCGGTAGTGTCCCGCTCTCCATGTTCCGCTGCGTAGCGTTTTCTTTACTGACGATCGCCTCGGCGGGTTCGGCCTTTGGCCAGCGACCCGCCGTTGTTAAATCTGTGCCTGCGGTTAAAGCGGCGCCTGCCGGGCCCGGGGCGCTCGCGGCGCCTGCCGAGCTGACCCTGCCCGCAGCACCGGGCGCGCCGGCGTCACCCAGCGCGCCGCCGCCGACTTGGGAGACTCAAAAGCAGGCCCGCACGTATCTGCTGGGGATACCGGCGCCGCGCGGCCAGATCGTGGATCGCAACGGCAGCCCGTTGGCCCAGACCCGGGTGAGCTACAATCTGGCGATCGCTTTTCCGACGCCGCTGGCTTTTTCGGATCGCGAAGTGGTGACATTTGCGCGAGCGCAGGTGATCCGGGCGCAAGCGCTTTTGGGGCGGGTGATTGGATTTTCGGCGGACGCCGCGCTCAAGCATTACAAGAACCGGGGCGTGGTGCCCTTCGTCATTGTCCAGGATCTTCGGGCGAATGAACTGGACTTGGTGCGGCTGCAGAAGCCGGAGAATCTGAGCTTACAGCCCGTTTACCAGCGGTATTATCCCAATGGCTCGCTGGGGGGGCATATCATCGGGTATGCGGGGAGGGAGGGGCGGATTGCCGATGGGCCGATTGAGAATAACGAGTTGCTGTGGCCGAACGCGGAAGGGCGCGATGGGCTGGAGCAGAGCTTTGACGAGCAGCTCCAAGGCAAGATCGGGCAGTATAACATATCGTTTGATGCCTCGGGCAAGAAGGCCTCGGAGCGCATCTCCATTCCGCCGCAGCCCGGTTACAATGTGGTCACGACCCTCGACGCCAGGATCCAGCGGTTGTGCGAAGAATCTTTGGCCAAAGGCTGCAAGCGTGGAGCCATCGTGATTCTGGATCCTAACAATGGAGATATTTTGGCGCTGGCGTCGTGGCCGACGATCAATCCCAACGCGTTTATTCCCAATATCTCAGCCGATGCCTTTCGGGTGTTGCAGGAGGATAAAGATATCCCCCTGCTGCCGCGCGCGTTTCGCACTTCGTATCCTGCGGGCTCGACTTTCAAGGTGTTCGTGGGGCTCGCGGCGCTGCAGAGCGGGAAGATCAAGCCCGAGGACGAGTTTAGTTGTCCGCCGGCGCTTGAGATTGGGAACCTGACATTTAAGAACTGGAAGAAGGATGATGCTGGAAGTTTGACATTTGTTGGAGCGCTCACGCAGTCCTGCAATACCTGGTTTTATCAGGTCGGCATGAAGCTCGGGAGCCGGATGATCTCCGATTACGCGCAGCGCCTGGGGCTGGGGTCGCGCACGGGGATCCCGCTGAAGTCGGAGACCGAGGGGCGGATTCCGAACGACGAGTATATGATGAAAACGCACCAGCGCCGGATGGGGAGCGGTGACGTGGCGAATTTCTCGATCGGGCAGGGGGACGTTCTTATTTCGCCGCTGCAGATGGCGCAGGCGATGGCGACGGTGGGCAACGGCGGCACGCTTTATCAGACGCGGCTCGTGCAGCAGGTCCAGGGGATCGATGGCCAAATCATTCACGCTTACGATGTGCGGGCGCGGAGCCAGATCGATATTACCAAAGAGGTCATGCTGGCGCTCCGCACGGCGATGGTCCAGGTGGTCGAGGGTGGACTGGGCACAGCGCATCAGTCGCAAGTGCCCAATGTCCATGTGGCGGGTAAAACCGGCACGGCGCAGTGGGGGCCAAAGAATAAGGAGCGCACGGCGGCTTGGTTTGCGGGCTTTGCGCCTTCGGAGAAGCCCAAGTATGCGTTTGCCGCGCTGTATGAAGGCGACGCCAATAACAACGATGTGCATGGGGGCACCTACGCTGCGCCGTTGATTGGCAAGGTGTTAAAGGAGCTCTTTAAGGATGAGCCCAAGGAAAAGAGCGGCAAAAAAAAGCGACCGCCGGTTGAGGAAACCACCGACGCCGGCGTGCCTGTGCGCAAGGCTGAGCCTGTTAAGCATTAGGTTGCTGGTTGTTGTAACGCAGAGGCGAGGAGACGCAGAGAGTAAAGACAGGTCGGAACGCGCGGCCTGTTTACCCACGCACATCGCAGATTGGCGGCAGTAAACCGGCAAGCTCACTTCCGGCCCGTCCCCACCTCTGCGGCTCCGCGACTCTGCGTTAAATCCTGAACAAGGCGCGGAGAAGACCCAGCCTGGCATTGGCGGGCTCTGGTCCTTGCGGCTCGGGGCGCGGCCCTCAGGCCTCGTTGATTTGCTGGCGCACCTTTGCGAGCAGGGCGGGTTGGCGCTGGAGATGCGCGGTGAGAACTTCGATCGCGCGCAGCGTGGGCGGGCTGACGTGATGCTCCATTCCTTCGACGTCGTGGTAGATCACCTCCTCGTCGAGATCCAGCAGGTTCAGAAAATCGGTGAGCAGCCGGTGCCGGCGCGTGATGTTCAGCGCCAGCGCCTCGCCCGATGCAGTGAGGGCGAGGCCGCGGTATTTTTCGTATTTGAGCAGGCCCTCGGCGTCGAGTCGCTGCACCATGTTAGTCACGCTGGCCTGGGAGATCTTAAGTCCGTGCGCAATGTCCACCACGCGCGCGTAGCCTTTGGTGTTGATGAGTTCCAGGATGCGCTCGAGGTAATCCTCGGCGGCGACGGAGCTGCGCGGCGGCTTGCTGCTGGGGGCTCGGGTGGACATGGGGTGGGGACGGTAAAGCCGGGCTGGGATTAGTCAAGCCGGGCGGGGATTAGGCCCGGGCACGTAAACTTGGCCTTTGACATATTATAAGGGCGACGTAATAAAGTTAGCCGTGCCTAAGTTTTCTTTGACGCCCCAAGTTCCTGCTCCCGACTCCGCCTCCGAGCACGCGCCCCTCAAGGGCTGGCGCTCCGCCGGCGACGTCTCTCTGCCCGAGGTGTTCCGCTCCGTGCCTGTCCCCAAGGACGCCTCGTTCTGGCGCAAGCTCCTGGCCTTCGCCGGCCCCGGGTTTCTGGTCTCTGTCGGCTACATGGATCCCGGCAACTGGGCCACCGATCTGGCTGGCGGCGCCAAGTATGGGTACACGCTGCTCTCGGTCATTTTGATCTCGAACTTGATGGCGATCCTGCTCCAGCACCTCTGCGTGAAG
The DNA here is from genome assembly GCA_043742585.1 of Spartobacteria bacterium. Taxonomy (GTDB): domain Bacteria; phylum Verrucomicrobiota; class Verrucomicrobiia; order Chthoniobacterales; family Chthoniobacteraceae; genus CAIURC01. Next base: position 2,540 of record JAYTYG010000340.1, on the reverse strand, counting down.
CTCGGCGTGGTCACGGGCCGGGATCTGGCCCAAGCCTGCCGCGATCATTATTCGCGCCCCGTGGTGTGGCTGCAGTGGGTGCTCTGTGAGGCGGCGATCGCGGCCTGCGACTTGGCTGAAGTCATCGGCTCCGCGATCGGCCTGCAACTGCTCTTCGGGATCCCGTTGATATGGGGCTGCCTGATCACGGCGCTGGATGTGATGATCGTGCTTTTCCTGCAAAATAAAGGGTTCCGCTATCTGGAGGCCTTGGTGGTCGCGCTCATCCTGACCATCGGCGGATGCTTTTTGGCGAATCTCCTGTTCGCGCGGCCCGATGCCTTGGGGATTCTCCACGGGTTCGTGCCAGGGGTGGAGATCCTGAGGGACGAGAAGATGCTCTTCATCGCGATCGGCATACTTGGGGCGACGGTGATGCCGCATAATCTTTACCTCCACAGTTCGGTGGTGCAGACGCGCAACTTTGAGCGGGACGATGCGGGCAAGGCCGAGGCGATCAAGTTCGCGACGATCGATTCCACGTTCGCGCTCATGTTCGCGCTCTTCATCAATGCAGGGATCCTCATCCTGGCGGCTGCGGCGTTTCACTGGAGCGGCCATCAGGACGTCGCGGCGATCCAGGACGCGCATCAGCTGCTGAGCCCGGTCCTCGGCGTGGGCGTGGCGAGCACGCTGTTCGCGCTGGCGCTGCTGGCCAGCGGGCAGAATTCCACTCTGACAGGGACGCTGGCCGGGCAGATAGTGATGGAGGGGTTTTTGAGCATCCGCATCCGACCGTGGCTGCGCCGGCTGATCACGCGCGGCATCGCCATCGTCCCCGCAGTGTGCGTGATCGGTTGGTATGGGGAGTCGAAAACCACGGATTTGCTGATCTGGAGCCAGGTGATTTTATCGATGCAACTGGGCTTCGCGGTGGTCCCGCTGCTGTGTTTTACGAATGAAAAAGCGAAGATGGGGCGCTTTGCGAATCCTGGCTGGATCAAGTGGCTGGCCGGGTTGACTGCGGTCATCATCATCGGCCTGAATCTTAAGCTGCTGTCCGACTTTGCGCTGGAGCTGTTTAAGCAATAGGCACGGTGGAGTGCCGCATCGTTAATATAAAAACGTAGGAGCGTTATGTATCAAAAAATTCTTGTTGCTCTCGATAACACAGCGTCGGACTCGGGTTTGCTCACGCATGTAGCGGCGCTCGCCATTGTCCATCGTAGCGCGCTGCTGCTGCTGCATGTCGCTGACGGTTGGGTCGCGCGAAATTTCGAGCAGCTCAATCTCGCCAGTTCCGAAGAGATGCGCGAGGACTGGAAATATCTCGAAGACACTGCCACCCGGCTGCGCGCTGAGACTGGGCTGGAGGTCAGCACCCGGCTCGGGCTGGGCAGCCCGACGGATCAGATTCTCGCGATGGCCGAGTCGGAGCAGGTGGACTTGATTGCGATGGCGTCGCATGGGCATCGGCTGGTGGGCGATTTCATTCACGGGAGCACGATTGATACGGTGCGGCATCGCGCCACGGTGCCGATCATCGTTTTTCCGCCGAAGCGATAGCGGGGCGTGGGATTACCGCGGCAACCGTGGCTGGATGCCGTTAATGGCGCTCGTGAGCTCTGGGAAGCGGCCCGATTTCAGCCATTCCTGGGTGGCTTTGGAGAGGGCTTCGAGCCGGGCACTGTCGTCGGTGGGCGGCGGCGCGGTGGTGAGGAGGTTGTCGGAGACAAAGCTGGATTGTGTGGTGAGGGCTTTGAGCGTTTTGGTTTTCTCGGTCAGGGTGACATCGGGCCGATTTAGATAGGTCTCAATGGCTTGACGCTCAAGGGGTTGGGAGAGATCGGCTTTGGCGAAAAAATCCGCCCGCACCATGGGTCTTTCGGCCGCCAGCTCGGGATGGCTGTTGAGGTAATTCATCACCGACAAAGGGGCTGCTTCGCTGAGGCGATCGAGCGCCACGGCTGCGGCACGTTGCAGGCTAAGTTCTGGGGAACTCATCAAGGCGGTCAGGGCCGGAATGAGTTTGGGATCTTTGCTGAAGACCGCCACATCGAAGGCTTCGAGCAGCCCGGCGCTGGGCTTTTCAAGCCAGGCGGGAGTGGAGAGCATTTCGAGGGTTTTAGCCGCCAGATAAGTGGTGGCCTGAGGTTCGTGCCAGGCGATATTGCGCAAGGAGATCGCCCATTCGTCCGCGGACGTTTTAGTTTCAAGGAGCGTGCGGGCCAGCGCCGCCGCTTCGCCGCTGCCCGAGCTCTTGGAGAGGGTCCCCAGCAGGTCCATCAGCGCCACGCGCAAGCTCGGCGCTTCGGAGAGCGTGCCGCCTGGCCCGGGGATGAAGTCCGCGCCAGTGCGGCTGTCCTGGCCGGTGGCCAAGAAGTCGACGATGGCCTTAATGGCGAGCGGGCGGTTGGCGGCGGTGAGCGCTTGCTTGAGTTGATCCAGATCCGAGGCCCGCGCGGTGCCGATTTGGAGTTTTTGGAGCAAGTCGGCAATCAGGTTGCGCAGCGGATCGACGGGCGTCGGGGCAGGCACGCGGGCATCAAGTGCAGGGCGGC
>JAYTYG010000339.1:0-2896 GCA_043742585.1 Spartobacteria bacterium | reverse complement strand
ACCCTGTCACCCCGTCACCCTGTCACCCCGTCCCCCCCGGCCTCACTCCTTTTTACCGAAAAACTTCTTCAGGTAACCGCCCATGGCCATCAGCCCGATTATAATGAATTTCTTGGCCGCCAACGCCCCCACCAACAGCACCTTGAAAAAACCCGCCTTGGCTAACACCCCGCCCGTGATCAAAGCCGCCAAGCCGTATGTGGCCACCTTGTCACTGGAGGGATTAAAGTCTGCGTAACGATTCCCCTGCTTAAACTCCACCATCGCCAGAATATCGGGAGCCACCTTTTCGATCGACTCCAACTGGCTCATCGAAGCCACGGCATTGAGCGTGAGCACACCGCGCCGGCCCAGCATTCGGATATTATAGTTAAGAGTGTGCTCAGCACTATCGCCGAACTTGAGCTCCTTCGCCCAATACATCTTCTTCGACGCCGCATCGTATCGAGGCGGCGTGGCCCAACCCACCAGCTCAATGGGCGGATAACCTTGCTTGGCGCGCTCCTCGCTGTTTTCGCTCACCGCCTTCTGCATATCCTTGAGCAAGTCGTTGTAATCGATCTTCGCTGCGTCCTTGTCGCTGATATAGCCATCCTCCTCATACTGGATAATCACCGCCCAACCCTCCGCGTCTGCCACTCCCACGCTGCTCGGCACCAGCATTCCCAAGGGGCGCCCGCTGGATGCAGGGTTGCCCCAAATCTTGGTGATTACCGTCTGCGCATCCTCAGGCCCCAGATAGCTAAATTCGGCCGGCACCCGGATCGTGGCCAAGCCATTGCGAATATTGATTTCGCCATGCTGATACTTCAGAGAGCCGGTGATTTTCTTAAGCTGCTCCCGCCCAGCTTTCTCCGACTGCTCAGTGGGATCTGGCGCTGCGGGCGCGGCCGGGGCGCCTTGCGAATAAAGCGCGGAAGCCCAACCGATGAGCAATGACAGACAGATAGCGGAAGTTTTTTTCATAAGTCGTAGCGTTTACTAACCGTAGCCGGCGCCTGGATACAGAAGATTAAGGGCCACGCCCTGGATCACCGGAAAAACCTTACCGAACCCGTTCCAAGCCAGCACCAGTCCCACCAGCCGCAGCGTGGGATTTCTCATGAACTCCTGGTATTTCCGAGCCCCGGAACCGGAGAGAAAAAACAGCGGGATATTGCAGCCATCCAACGGCGGCAAAGGCAGCAGATTAAAGCAGAGCAAGAGCAGGTTGAGATAAAACACCACGCTCAGAAACGCCGCCATCCAAGTCCAGAGGCCCTCCGAGACAGCTTCAGTCACCATCATCATGGACACCGAATATGGCACGGTGAAAACGCCCCACTCCATACCCACCCGGATCAGCAGGGCGGCAGCGAGCACCAGCGCCAGATTTGCCGCCGGCCCGGCCATGGCCATCAGCGCCGCGCGCCGAGGATAACGCTCAGCCCAATCAGGATTATACGGAGCGCTGGCCCAGCCCATCATCCAGCCATTCATCAGGTAACTGACAATCGGCACCACCACCATTCCGATGGGTTCCCGGCGCACATGCGGAGTGGGATCGAGAGAGACCTGGCCGCCTTCATAAGCCGTGCGGTCGCCCAGCTTCATGGCGCTCCAAGCGTGACCGGCCTCATGGCAAACCGTCGAATAAACAAAAACAATATACCAAATCAGGCCATCTGAAAGATTGTGCATCGGGGCGACTGTCTAAAGCGTCTGGGGCGCGAGGGCTAGTGCCAATGCCATGGTCGTGGCAACGCCACTGCCACCCTCAATGTCCTTTGCTCTCCTTCACCGCAGGGGCACGCGGCACGATGGCCAGATAATTTCGCACCTCTTTGCCTTCCGGTTGATAATACACCGGCTTGGCCGCCACCCACAGCCCTGTCGACGAGCCCCCATCCAGATTCAGCGCCCGCGTTATCCTCCGGCCCGGCCCGATCAGCCCCGGGGTTAACAGAATGTCCGCCGTCTCGGCCAAAGTCGCCGAGTGACAATTCAAAAATCCGCAACGCCCGCTGTTGTCGATAAACACCACCGTCCGCGCCGCCACTCGCAGCCCGTTGAGCCCGGAAACCGCCTTGCCGCCATCGACCAAAAACGGCCCGGCTTGCAGCGCCTCGAGGATATTTGGCGAGGGCTTAAATTCGCCGACGCGCAGGATGGACGTCTGAGTTTTTGTCACCACCAACACTCCGCTCAGCAGCGGCGCATGTTGCAGCGCGTGCAACTGATGGCCCTGCCGAATGACCAACCCCACCGGCGTGCGATCGGGCTGGAAATAGCCACCATTCACCGCTGCCAGCGCGCCGCGCTTTTTCGACGCCGTCTCCAAATTAAAAAATCGCTCGGGATCGTCCATCACCCCAAAGCTCAATTTTTTTGGATTAAAACTCACCACATCCACCTGCTCGGTGCGCCCCTTGAAGGTGACTTGGACGCCCTCAAACTCCAGCCCTGCCGGCACCACATAATGCTGGGTTTCCGACACACTCCATTGCGCCAGCCCATAGGACGCAGTCAGAAAATAAAGGGCTAGGGCGACAATCGATTTATTCATAGCAGATCTCGCCGCATTATAGACCAAGGCCGACTCCGGACAAGACCCGGCGGGACATCCCCGGGCGCAGCTCTTTTGAGGAATGATGAGGGCTGAATAAAGCTTCACGTTAACGGCGCCTGCGTTCGCCGAATCTTCATATACTCCGCGCGGTAAGAAATGGCACATTTCCCTGGATCGTACAGGCGGGACGTCCTCCCCACTTTGCACTTGCCTGGAGTTTGGCGATTTCCCCATTTGTCGAGGGGAGCCTTAGTTCTACTTTGTTGCGTTTGTAAATATTCGGTGATCGCATCTCAATTCTTGAGGATTTAACGCGGAGCCGCAGAGATTCAGAAGGGCCGGATAGGG
>JAYTYG010000338.1:0-1540 GCA_043742585.1 Spartobacteria bacterium | reverse complement strand
GGAGAAAATGCCGATGACATGCGCGCAGATCGGCCCGGGCGCAAGGCCGCCCAGGAGTTCGCCGTAATTGCCCCCCTGAGAGACGCGGGGCTCACCAAGGCTGAGATCCGCGCACTCTCCCGAGAGTTGGGGTTGCCCACCGCCGACGCACCGGCTCAGCCTTGTCTCAGCTCCCGCATCGCTCATGGAACGCCTGTCACACTCGACGCTCTCGCTATGATCGAACGCAGTGAGGCTTTTCTCCGCAGCTTGGGCTTCCGCGTGTTCCGGGTCCGTCACCTGGCGGCAACCGCGCAGCCCGGGCTGCGCGCCCGCGTGCAAATCGCTCCTGAGGAAATGTCGGGCCTGGCAGGTTTGGAAGCTGCCGTGGAAAGTGGGCTGAAGGCGGCCGGTTACGTTTCCGTTGAAATCGATCCGGCGGGCTACCGCGCGGTGTCTTGAAGCTGCGGCTTTGGTCAGGCCGGCCCCCAGCCTTGGATCCGCTCCGGGAGACGCCTCGGGAGGAGGATCCTGGAAAACAAGGCGTGCGCGAGTTGCGATCTCATTTCCGTCGCCACAATCGCGAGGTCCTATTGCTTGTCACCCTGACGGTATTCGGAGTTTTTGCATTGTGGACGGCCTGTTATGCCGTGTTTTACTGGCTGTCGATCCTCTTTCTCAGCGTTTCCCAAGGCCTTGACGCCACACTCCCAGAACGCTTTCCCGCCTTCTTTCTGGCCGGCGCCGGCTCCCTCCTGGTCGCCACCTGGTGCCTGCGCTGGTTTTCAAGGGGCGCCGTGCTGCGGGATGAAAAATCGACTTTCGAAATCACCACGGATTTCGTGTTGGCGATTCCCCGGGCGACCCTGGCTATTTGGGGGAATCTTCGCGCTTTGCAGTCCCTGGATGACTCGGAGTTGGCGATAGCCGCCGCGTTTCTCCAGCGCGCGGTCATGGAGCGGGGGATTCCCGTTTACCGGCTCCCGCTGGAAATCCCGGATCCGGCGGCCCAAAAGAAAATCATTCTGGGCTTACAGCTCGTGGAGCTGCTCACTCAGCGCCGACGCGGGGACGAGATGTGGTTGGTGCCGGGCGCGAAGTGCGACTCTGGAAGATATGGGCGCGGAGGCGAGGGTTGAAAAGTCCCGCGCCTGTCGGACGGTCCGCGAGGGAAAGAAAAAGGGGGCTGGCATGCGCTCCTGCCCCGTTTTCGAACGGCGACGCCTTAAGGTTGGTTAATGGTGGCGGCGACGTCCCGACGCTTCCGACCTCGAGGGAAATTTAGCGTTACAGCGCGGTCTGATTTGCTTTGTTTATACAAATGGAACTCCACCCCGGTTATTCGGACATGCCGCCGCCCCCGCCAGTCGACCCTCCTGAGGAGCGGCCCAAGATTGTGCGGAACCGGGAGATCACGGGTTGGCGGATCAGGATGTTTTACATGACGCGGGATCTGCATCTCCTTTTCTGGCTCGCCGTCGTGATTGTCGGTATCGGGATTTTTATCGGGAGCCGCGCGACGCCGAAAAAAGGCGGGCCTGTGGCCGCGGACGTTTCGGAA
>JAYTYG010000337.1:0-7400 GCA_043742585.1 Spartobacteria bacterium | reverse complement strand
CCAACCCCAAACCCCCAACCCCTCCGCGTCTCCGCGTTAAATCCCCCCGTCCATCCCGTCCATCCCTGCGTTTTTAGACGAGTCCCCCCGGAAAGCGACGGGACGTCGCTGCCACCGTCACTTCACTGCCGCTACCGCGGGATACTTGGCATGGAGGCGCTTCCAAAAATCCTTCCAGTATTCGTCATAATAATCCCGCCCCGCGTCTTTGATATGCTCGAGCTCCACAGCCTTCGGCGCGGCAAGCGGATCGTAGCCCTTGAGATGCTCAGTGCCGGCCCGGATCCGCGGTGACACAAACCGCCAGGAGGAATCGCCAAAGACAGCTTCGCAGAGCTTAGCCAACTGCGGATCATACACCTTCAACTGATCCCGGGTATGAATGTGATTGTGATCATGGTCCATTGTCCGATTCGTGTCAAACCAGTCCTGCACACCTTCCGCCCAATACTCCGCTTGATTCCCCAGCGCATAACACTGCTTGGGACCGCCAAACACGATCCGCACCTTATCCGCCTTGGTCACCTCCACATTCGCCGCAGCAGGCTTGAGGTTGACCAGGATATCACCGCCCTCCAGGCACTTCCTGAAAAACTCAGGCGTTTCCGCCGGAAACGACTTCACCAGCGCCTCCACCAAACTCACCGGCGTCGCGCTCTTAACCCGCTCAAACCGCTGGGCCGCATACCCGTCATTATAAAGCCCGGTCTCCTTGGCGTTCTTATAGGCAGCGGTCAACCCGGCCCGCAACTCCTCGTCGAACCCTGCGCCATCGATCACGTGGCCGAATTCGTGAATGAGAATACTTTCCAGCTTCATGCCTCCATCAAATTCCAGCACGTCTTCCTCCGCGAAAAGAACAGTGGGCCTATTATCCTGCGTGGTCAGAAACCCACGTTGCCGCCAGTTATAAAAGTCGAGTTCCTTACCCGTCTTATCACTAGCGAACTGAGGAATATCGGATGTCAATTCGTTCACCCCGACCAAAATACATAACACCTTCTTATCCCGGATCCGCTGCGCGATCGGCGCCTTGAGTTCACACATCACACGGTCAAATAGATAAGCCGCTTCAAGATGGGTATAATCGGAGACCTTATCCGACGTGGCGATGAGTATTCCCTGCACCTCCGTGCACTTCTTATAGAAATCCACGCGAAGCTTGTATTCCTTAACCTGTTCCACAGACACCGCCTTAACTTCATACGCTGTATCCGCCGCCTTTGCAGTTAATACAGACAACAGCCCCGAACAGGTCACCAATAGAATGGCGTACAACTGACATATAGATTTCACGGGAGATTTCAGGCGTGGCATAAGACAATCCAAACAGTGTTCGCTAAAGGCGCGGGTGGACGCAAGCATTCACGACCGAAGCTTGCGTATCTAAAATTGGCATCGCGGGTTGCACCCTGGATCGACCTTTGACGGAAACGCGTTGCGATTCGATCCGCTCTGGCTGGAGGACATAATCCCGTTGAGATTTTAGTTCTACTTTGTTGCGTTTGTAAATATTAGGTGATCGCATCTCAAATCTTGAGAATTTAACGCGGAGCCGCAGAGATTCAGAAGCGCCAGATAGTGCGCGGGCCGGTCGAAGGGAAAGTTATGAAGTATGAATAATGAGAATTCGCAGGCGCACCCTGTCACCTCCTCTTCCTGTTACCCCACTTAACAAAGTGGAATTAGATGCGCAACTGAGGGCGCAGTTACCCCCGAGGCGGCTCTCCTTTCATCCTTCATAATTCATCCTTCATAATTCCTAACAAGGGCTCCTGATCCCGGCTGCAATTCCGTTGACCGCGCCCCCCTGCTTTCATCATCTGGGTTCAGCGACTAATATATGCGTGCCTACTTACTTACCTGCCTAACTTTCATCGCACTTGCAGCCGGGGCCTGGGCGCATCCTAACTTACAGAATACGATGTGGATTCAGTTCGAGCCACAAGCCGTGCATATGGCTGTCAACGTCTCGCTCAAAGAAATCTTCGTCGCGCAAGGCATTGCCCTCACGGAAAAAACCGATCCCGACGCCCAGTCCCGCGCATTGGAAAAACACGGCACCTATCTCCTCAGCCACCTCGCGCTCACGGCGGGCGACAGCGCGCTCCCGGGCAAAATCATCCAGATCACGCCGCCGCCGACATTCACCGACCAGGAGCTGTGCTTTGTTCAATATGAGATTGAATACGCGCTCAGCGGACCGCCCCCAGCGGAGATCAAGTTTCAGCATCGGATGCTGGAAGAATGGCCCTACGCCATCGGCGCGGCCTGGGATCTCAGCTATGTGGTGCGCACCAAACGCCCAGACTCAAACGCCGTGAGCTCCTGGCTGCTGCGCTACCAACAACCCACGACCATTGCCACAGGCTGGCAAAGCGCCGCGCCACTCTCCAGCGCCGATGGCTGGCGCGCCTTTTTCGAATACCTCTGGCACGGCGTCATGCACATACTGACAGGATACGATCATCTGCTGTTTGTCACAGCATTAATCATAGCCACGTTAAACTTTTGGGAGATGGTGAAAGTGATCGCCGCGTTCACCCTGGCGCATACCATTACCCTCGGGCTCTCGGTCTTCGACATCTTTCGACTGCCCAGCTACATCGTCGAACCGGTGATTGCCGCCAGCATCGTCTTCGTGGCGCTCGAAAACGTCCTCTGGCCCCAGCGCGCCCAATCCCGAATGCGGCTCCTGGTGGCATTCGGATTCGGGCTCGTCCATGGGCTGGGCTTTGCCGGCGGCCTGCTGGAAGCCATGAGCGGAATGTCGGCCATTGGAATCTGGATCGCTCTCGCAGGCTTTAGCTTGGGCGTGGAGATCGGCCATCAAATCGTCGTGCTCCCGCTCTTTGGGCTCCTGGGTTTAAGTCGGCGCAGATTTGGCATTCCCCAAGCCTGGCTGCGCTACGGCTCAGCGACGATCTCCTGCTGCGGCGTCTATTACCTGGCCGTGGCGATCCACGAGCAGTTCTCCACCAGATAAGCCCCAAGCGCCCCGACCACCCCCCATTCTTCCCATTCCCCCGCCGCCACGCCACTGCCATTAAGTTAACAAAAAAGACCCCATTTCCATGACCAAAATAAAAGTCAGCCATCGATAACAAGCAACGGCCAGACCGATTCCGAGCGCCGAAGGTGCGAAAAGGCGAAAGCCCAGGGCAACGCCCTGGGTAACACACGTTAGCGATCAGTGGCCTGTAGGGCCACCACATCCGTGCGATTCCACGGCCGTTCATCCACCGTCACGCCGACTGATTCCTTAATGGCAGTGCCCCCCTGCCCCCCATTAGACCCACCCCCGGCTCATCCTTCCGCTCCCCGCTGCGTTGCCGCCCGCTCCCCATGAAACTGCCACGCCCATTCAGAAGCCAACTCCTCGCAGTGCTATTCACCTGCGCGAGCCCGTGGCTGACCCAGGCTTCCGACTTCACACCCGAGTCCGGCTATATATCGCTATATGACGGCAAAGACCTCACCGGCTGGACCTACAAAACGGGGGCCTCTTTCGACGGAAAAACCGAAAGCAGCGATGGTCGATATTCCGCCCAAGGCGACACCCTCATTGTCCATCCCGGCACCGGCCTGGCGCAGCTCTGGACCACACGCGAGTTCCCAAAAAACTTCACCCTCAAACTCGAGTTCCGCGCCTCCATCAACGCAGACAGCGGCGTCTTCCTCCGCAAACCCCAGCTCCAATGCCGCGACTACCTTGTCGCCGGCCCTTACACCACGCTGACCGCCTACAAACCCCAGGACTGGAACCTCCTCGAAATCATCGTCAAAGACGGCATCGCCCACTGCACCTGCAACGGAGAGCTTCTCGAAGACGCACTCCCGCTCCCGGCCACCGGCCCCATCGGACTCGAAGCCGACCGCGGACAAATGGAATATCGGCACATTCAGCTCAAAGAGTAAGCCAACGCACGGCTCAGCGCACCGTCCAGCGCACTGCCCCCGCCGCTACTCATGGCAACTGCAACCGCCCCCGCAGCTCCCTGACTCCGGCTCCTCGCCCGGACCTGCGGCGCGCACCTCGAACTTAATATCCTGGAACGCGATCTGATCGCGCACCCGCCCCAGGAAATGCAGCGTCATCGAATCCGGCGCAGTCATACAATCCAGGAGTAACCGCAACGGTTTACCCTGCAGCCCCGGATACGCTTCTGTCATCTCGCCATCCAGCGCAAACGACAGATACGCGTTCACCTTTTCCTGCAACTGAAAGAGCCGCAGCTCGCTCCCGTCCCAAGCCCGAGGCTCCACCATCAATAGCGTCACCACATCCGTCGCTGGATCATGCGACAACGCATCGATGACCCCTGCATATTCGACGCCTCTTTGCACGGTCGGTGGATTTACGGGTTCAGTGGGCGATGAAATAATCTGCGACATACCATTCAGTAACCCACTAATTCGCCCTGCGATCAACCCTCACCTATAAAACCCCTCCATCCAGGGCGCATAACCGATGTTTTACAAACTCAGCCCCCAGGGCGCCCGAATCATGAAGGACTGATGACTTGAACGCAGGCGCCATTAAACCCGAAGCTGATTGTCATACTCCGCGCGGTAAGAAATGGTACATTTCCCTGGATCGTGGCGCAGGCGGGACGGGCGCCCCACGTTGCGATTGCCTAGAGTTTGGTCATTTCCCCATTTGTCGAGGGGACCATTCGGTCCTGTGGGCCATTTTTTGGAATTGGCCAAACTCCACACGTCGGAGGTGTATTAAGATAATATACGGTGGTCGAGGCTTTGCGACCCCACCGGTAAGACCGCACAAAATTGGCCGTGCGCCCCGGCTGGGCCGAGGGAAAGCCTGAGCTGTGCGGACCGATTTCTGGACTGAATGCCGGCTTCCTGCACACCTCCGGCGTGCCACCCGTATTTGCGCGGCTGCTCCGGTGGGGTCGCAAAGCCTCCACCACCGCTAATTCCTTTAAACGCCTCCGGCGTAAAGCACTGGGCAACCTTCAGGTTCCGGCGTCCCGCCGCTTTGTTGTGGCTGGCAATTTTCCCAGCTCTGGCGGGGCGCCTTGGTGAACGGCGCCAAATCCCTGTGCTTCAATTTGTGCCATCGGTCACCGCGCGGAGTATACTCATAACTCCTCACTGCGCCTTCTCCGCCTGCTGCATTCATCCTTCATAATTCCTCACAGCTTCCGCCGATACCAAAGAAGCTGAAATACGCCATTGCGGCTGCATACCGACCGCCTTCGGCATTTCGAAACGCTTTTGCAGGGGGAAAAGCGTGGTACACAAAAAAGGCGCAGATACCGCAGAGGCCAGTCGGCTCTCTACGCTTCTGCGCCTTTGAGGAAATTTTTCTTAGGAAGACGCCTCGGAATTACTGGTGCGCGCGTCGACGTCGGAATGCTTACCGGAATCATCTCGATTCGACAGCGCCACGCGATCAGTGCCGCCGCCACCGCCGAAAAGCCGTGCGAAAATACGTTTTGGGGTACTCTTGCCGCTCTCTTCCTCAACCAACTCACAATGAGACTCGGACTTGGCCGTTTCCCAGGCCGGCGCAAAACCCGGGACAGTCAGCAGCATCCGGCGTTCAGCGCGTGCATAGACTTCGAGATCGCGTTGGACTTTACGGTCGGGCACCTCGTTGAGGGCGTTTACTTTGACGCGGAGAATTTCATTTTCTTTGCGTAACCCTTCGAGGTCCTGCTTGGTCTTCTTCATCGTGTCGGCCTCGATCTCAAGCTTATCACTGAGATGCCGGCGAAAACGGGCCATCTCGCCCTTGAGCCTGAAATACTGATAAAGGGAGAGAACAGTGAAGATTGAGGCGGCGTAAAACCCGAATGCAAAGGGGTGGGTTAAGTAAGAGTTGAAATCAATTTGAGCCATAAATTTGGGTAATAATTAGACTGGGACTTGGATATTTGAGACAACTGCATTGTTGTCCTGCCGGACAACTTCATTGAGCTCATTGAGCACTATGACTCGGGGATGATGTGCCGCAGCTTCCTCCGGGTTATACGAACCGAAATTCATGATCGTCAGCCGATCCCCAATCTCGCCCAAATGCGCCGTGGCGCCATTCAGTTGGATTTCGCCCGCACCGGGCTCGCCATAGATGACGTAAGTTTCGAAGCGTTCGCCGTTGCGCATATTGCTGACCAAGATCCGCTCGTAATGGAGCAGCCCGACGCGTTGCGCGAGATCGGAGGAGATTGTCATGCTGCCTTCATAGTGGAGACTGGCACCAGTCACCGCAGCACGATGGATTTTCGACTTCAAAAGATTCACTTGCATGAGCAGTCACGCACGATGCCGAGGAACCGATAAAATGCAAGCGCGAGCCGCATCGAATTGTATCTCGCGACAGCAAAATCCAGCGAACGCCCGGCCTCCCAAAAACATCGATCGCCGCAAATAACCCCAGCGCTCAAAGGCCGGGTCGAGTGCTTTATTTACATGCCGGACGCCACTTCTATATTGGCGCCCCCAACGCACCAATGACGTCATTTCTCGAACACCCACGCTCGCCGCTCCTGCGGAAATTTGCCGCCCTGATAGAGCCAGTGTCGGACACGCAACTCGAGGCCATGGCGCGTCAATCGCAAGCGTTGACCCGGCAGAACTTCGGCAAAACCATCCGGCTCTTTGCCCCGCTGTATCTCTCCAACGAGTGTATCAACACTTGCGCATACTGCGGTTTCTCCCGCGACAACGCCATCCTGCGGGTGACCCTTGAGATCGACTCGCTGCTTAAAGAAGCCCGGCACCTGGCCAAGGAAGGCTTTCGCAACATCCTTTTAGTGGCCGGCGAACACCCGAAATTTGTATCCAACGGTTATTTGGAGCGCTGCGTGCGGGCGCTGGCGACTGAAATCCCCAGCATCGCGCTGGAAGTGGCGCCGATGGAAACCGAGGAATATGCGCGCATGGTTCAGGCCGGGGCGGAAGGCCTCATCGTTTATCAGGAAAGTTACGACCGCGACGCTTACACCCAATTTCACACAGCCGGCCCCAAGAAGGATTTCGATTGGCGCCTGGCCTGTCCGGAACGTGCCTATGCCGGCGGGTTTCGGCGCATAGGGATCGGCGCACTTTTTGGCCTCTCCAAATGGGAAGCTGAGGCGACGGCGCTGGCCGCGCATCTGGAGCATTTGTTAAAGACCTGTTGGAAGGCGCAATTCACCGTCAGCCTTCCCCGCCTGCGACCTTGTGCCGGAGAGTTCCAGCCGCGCGATCACCTGCCTGACCGCGAATTTGTGCAAATCGTTTGCGCCTTGAGAATCTGTTTTCCCCAGGTGGGCATTGTCCTCAGCACGCGCGAATCCGCGCAGTTGCGCGACGCGCTGCTGCCGCTGGGTGTGACAATGATGAGCGCCGGTTCCCATACCGAGCCGGGCGGTTACACAGGGCAGGGCAAGGAC
>JAYTYG010000336.1:0-1744 GCA_043742585.1 Spartobacteria bacterium | reverse complement strand
GCCGGGTCCGCGCTTCTGAGCTTGGGCAGAAGGTGGAACGAAAATACTGCCGTCGCACGGGTGTTCGTCCACGATACCGGGAAATACTCGTTTCGGTGGGGCATCAGCTCGTTTGGATCGAATGCGCCCCCATGGTCGTTCCCGTCACCTTCAAGCTGCCGATGCGTCCGATTTCGGCACGGGCGATCAATTCTCTGGATGATGCCGGTAGAGCGGAATTAGTCCGCTTCCTTGAGGCACAAAAGGCTAGAGTGATGGCCGGAGTTTAGAAACTCTTCAACCGGCCACCGATCCGCAAACGGCTGGCGCTCCCAAATCGTGTATCGGCCATTGGAGCCTAGAACCAATTTCACGGGGCGAGCGCCTTGGCTGAGTGACTGAAACTCCCGCTGTATTTGAATGGCCTCGCTGGCATTGAAATCGCAGGTGACAGGCTCCCAGCCAATCAGTTCGACTGGGTTTTCGGTGATGTTGAGTGCAGTCGCGAGGAACTGGTCGTTGTCAGCCATTGGCGGCGACTTTGACACGACAAAACATCGAGTGTCAACGCCGAAGTGGCAGGCTATTCCACGCAGAATCAACCGCACCAGCCAATGCACGCACTGGCTTTTTAATTAGGTTTTGGGCGGTTTCTCCTGACTTCTGAATCATTCCGCTCATTTTATCCGGGATTCCCATTGCGCGAATGCTGTCGCCAGTTTCGCCGGGGATAAGGCTTTGAGCTAGCCGAGTCCCTGCGGACACTGCGGAAGCCCCGGCATTCCTGAAGGTTGTGCTGGAACGGTCTATGGCAGAGCCAAGCCCGTTGCGAGCGGCAATCGCGGTATCTCCAGCGGAAGTGACGGCACGCTGAACGGCGCGGCCTGCGTTTGCCGCGTCATCCAGCATCGCGGTTCCTAGAGGCCGAATAACTTTGGCCGCAGGCGGGGTCGGTGGTGGTGCTGCAACCTGCGGAGTCGCCGGGCCTTTGGTCAGGCTGGCAAATGTATCTGGCGCGGGAGCAACTGGCGCGGCGGCTGGTGTCGGCGGCGCGGGACTCGATGAAACCGCAATCGGATTAGCGACTGGCGCGACGGCGAGCTTGTTGGCAAAAGAAGAGTTTAAGGCCGGGGTGAGTGGCGGCGTCATTACTGCCGGTGCCGAAGCGTTCACGACCCACGGGCTTTTTGCTTTTTGGGCATTGTCGGCGGCGGCACGCTTCTTGTAGTCATCGTATGCGCCCTGCGCGCCGAGCTTCGCAAGGTTTGCTTGCGCGATTTCCTTGCCGAAAACGGGGGTCGTATTTGCCGCTGGCGGTGCTGCTGGTGCTGGTGACGACTTGGTACCGAGTGCTGCATTAGTAGCGACTGGCTGCAACTTACCCACCGCATTTTTCCATCCGGCGTCGTCCACTCCCAGCTTTGAGGCATCGGCTCGCATTTGTGGCGTGAGCGCACCCATCCCGAGCGTCTGAGTATTGGCCTGCATGTTGGCGAAGAGCGCCTGCCGCGAGGCTAAATTTGTGGGAGGCTTTGGCTTGGTTGGCATCGCTGGGTTGGAATCCAGTCCTGGCGTTTGGGGGCCAGCATCGAGGCCGGGTGTCTGCGGGCCAGCATCCAGCCGCGGCGTTGCAGTTGGCCGCGCCTGCGGGCCTGTGGGGGCTTGTGGCAAAGCCGGATCACGCCACCCACCCGCTTTGATCTGGTTGCCCTCCGCCGTGGTGCCGGAAATCACCTTGCCATCCATCCCGTAATGGAGGTTTTTC
>JAYTYG010000335.1:0-9324 GCA_043742585.1 Spartobacteria bacterium | reverse complement strand
TCGGAGCCAGGTGCGACCCGTTCCGGATCGGTATGAGGGGGTCGGTTACCGGGGGGCGCTCGTGACTCGCTATACCCCCGGCTAATTTCTTTTATCCCGGTGGGATAGGGAAGGTTTACGGCCAAGCAATGAACCCTTAGACGCCTTCACCCAATATATGCCAAAGAATCTCTGGATTTCCAGTCTCTGCGTTCTTTGCGGCTATTTAATCAAAGCAGAGTAGCTCCACAATCTGCGCCAGATAGACCCCGTCAGTTTCATCAAAAAAACCATACTCGGCACTATCTACATCCAGCACAGCCACCACCTCGTTGCCTCTGAGCACCGGCACCACGATCTCCGATTTGGATAAACTGCAGCAGGCGATATGACCCGGGAACTGCTCCACATCCGGCACAATCAGCGTCCTGGCGTCGGCCCAGCTTTTACCGCAAACCCCGCGCCCCTTGCGGATGCGAGTGCAAGCCACGGGTCCCTGGAATGGGGCTAAAACCAGCTCGCCATTTTTCACCAGATAAAACCCCACCCAGAGCCAGCCGAACTGCGCCTTCAAAGCGGCGACAGTGTTAGCCAGATTCGCTATCAAATCGGGTTCGCCCTCCAGCAAGGCGCGGATTTGAGGCAGCAGCAGCTCGTATTGCTCCACCTTAGTTCCACAGCTAATAGTTAAATCTTCGGCCATAATTCAAATCGTTTGCGCCGACGCCATTTACATCGGCGGCAGCGCGCAACATAGGCCCGATGAAATAACGCGCCGTGCAATAAAAACAACTCCCCAGCGGCTGTTCCTGCACAAAGCGCAGCGCAGCGCGCCACCGGCATTGATGGCACCGTTCGTGTCACGACCGACGCCGCCCGCCAGTTTGACGTTCTCCCCCGTCAAACTCGAAATACCACTTTCCTAATTTCCCGCTGCGTGGCACCGTCCCCGCCATTCTCATGAAATCCAAGAGCTCCCTCACCCTTTCACTGGTTCTCTCGTTGGCGGCCGCCCAGGCGGTCATCAGCGCAGACGCCTCTAAAAAGCCCGTCGCCAAGCCCGAAAAGCCCGCCACCGAGGTCAAACCCACAGCCCCCAAGGACGCCCCAGCGGCGCCTGCGGACAAAGCCGCGCCTGCGGACAAAGCCGCGCCTGCCGACAAAGCGGCGCCCGCTGCCAAAGCCGACGACATCAAGGATCCAGTAGCGGTCGTTGAAGGCGTGGCCATCAACAAAGCGGAACTCGACGAAGCGCTTGCGGGCATCATGGCCCAGCGCGGCGGGTCCCCGGCGGACATTCCAGCGGAACAAAAAGCAGGCGCCTACCGGATGATCCTGGACGACCTGATCACCGACCGATTAATCGCCAAACGCTCCGAGAGCATCAAAATCACCGACCAAGAAGTCGACGCCACATTCAAGAAATTTTCGGCCAACAGCACCGAGGAAGAGGTCAAAAAGCAGATCGAAAAGAGCGGGCAGACCCTTGAGAAAGTAAAGGCCACCATCCGCACCAACCTGCGCCAACAGCGCTGGGTCGAAGACCAAATCAAAGGCAAGGACGATGTGGCCGACGCTGATGCGGAAGATTTCTACAAAAAGAACCCCGAACAGTTCAAATCCCCCGAGCAGGTCCAAGCCAGCCACATCCTCATCACCGTCAAGGCTGACGCTGCGCCCGACGTGGTCGCCGAAAAGGAAAAGCTCGCGAAATCCATCTACGCCCGCGTCAAAAAGGGTGAAGACTTCGCCAAACTGGCCAAAGAACTCTCCGA
Source organism: Spartobacteria bacterium (assembly GCA_043742585.1). Taxonomy (GTDB): domain Bacteria; phylum Verrucomicrobiota; class Verrucomicrobiia; order Chthoniobacterales; family Chthoniobacteraceae; genus CAIURC01. Next base: position 7,570 of record JAYTYG010000335.1, on the reverse strand, counting down.
AGACCCGAGCGCCAAGCAAAACAGCGGCGACCTGGGCCTCTTCGGCAAGGAACAAATGGTCCCGGAATTCTCCGCCGCAGCATTCGCGATGAAGAAGGACGACATCAGCGAGCCCGTGCGCAGCCAGTTCGGCTATCACATCATCAAGGTCACCGACCGCAAACCTGCGGAAACCGTTACGCTCGAAAAAGCCAAGCCCCAGTTGCTGGCTTACCTCAAGGGCCAGAAGAAACAAGTCGCCGTGGAAGCGCTGGTCAAAGAAGTCCGCGCCAAAGCGGAGGTGAAAGTCAACCTGCCGGAACCTCCCGCCCCGACCCTCGGCGCCCCAGGCGCAGAGTCGGCCCCAGCTCCGGCCCCAGCCGCAGCGCCTGCCGCCAAATAATCTCAGCGCCCCGCGGGGCGCGCAAGATTCACTAAACAAATTGATTGGGGAACCCGGCTGCGGCTTTGTCATAAGCCAAACCGGGTTCCCCATTTTTAGTTTCTCCCAAAAAAACCACATGGCTCGCAAACAACCCAACGTTGGCCTCCTCGGCCTCGGCATCATCGGCTCGCGCGCCGCCGCCAACTTGCGCGCCGCAGGTTTCCCTGTTTTCGTCTGGAACCGATCCCCCAAAGCCGCTCCGAATTTCCTCGGATCTCCGGCCGAAGTCGCCAGGACCTGCAAGATCATCCAGCTCTTTGTCGCAGACGCACTCGCCGTGTTCGATGTCATCGAAGCCATGGCCGACGCGCTCACCCCCGAGCATCTCATTATTTGCAGCGCCACCATCGGCCCGGTCGCCACACACCAGGCCGCCGAGCTCGTCGGAAAATCCGGCGCCACCTTCCTCGACGCCCCATTTACGGGCAGCAAGATGGCCGCTGAAAACCGGCAGCTCATCTACTATGTGGGCGGCGACGAACACATCTTTTTGCGCGCAAAACCCGTCCTCGAAGCCGCCAGCAAAGCCATCGTCCAAGTCGGCAAAATCGGCGACGCCGCCGTCCTCAAAGTCGCCACCAACCTCATCAGCGCCGTCAGCGTCCAAGTCCTGGGCGAAGCCCTCGCCATTGTCCGAAAATCCGGGCTCGACCCGGAATCACTCGCGGCGGCCCTGGAACACAACGCCTGCCGATCCGGCGTGATAGACATTAAGCTGCCGAAGATGGCGCACGGCGACTATTCGCCGCACTTTTCGCTGAAACACATGTATAAGGATGTCCAATTCGGACTCAACATGGCGCGCGATCTCGGCCTCGACGTCCCCATCTGCAGCACCACCAGCCGCGTTTACTCCGGCGCCTTGGATCAGGGCTGGGGCGATCTGGATTTCGCCTCCGTCTTCAAACTCTACGAGCCCCTCCTCGCTCCCCTGGAGCCGCCGCCAGCCAGCCCGGAAAACACTCCGGGCAGCCAGCCCCTGGAAATCGTATCCGCCATCCCGGAAAGCGCCCAGCTCGCCAACGACAACCAGGACAACCCTGCACTGTCCGCCGATCCCCTGCCCCAATCCGAGGCGGCTCCCGGATTCAGCCAAAAGCTCAAACGGCTTTTCCAAGGCAAATCCAAGTAACCCCCAGCCCCTCCAGCGCACCCAGCCCGATGCCAGCCTCTAAAGCAGCTTATCAAGATTTCCTCCAACGCGGCGGCGTGGCGGATCTCAGCGACCGACTCAAGCTCGGGCTCCGCGGCGCCGACCGGGTCCGCTACCTCAACGGCCAAGTCACCAGCCACGTGGCGCAACTCCGCGTCGGGCACACCCAACGCGCCTGCATCACCACTGCCAAAGGGCGGCTCTGCGCCGAAGTGCTCATCACCGCGACCCCGGACACTTTGTGGATCGATGGCGACGCCTCCCTCAGCGACTCCCTCCCGAGCCGGCTCGAACGCTACATCGTGGCCGACGACGTCCACCTGCTCCCGGCCCCCGACGACACCCGGCTCCTGCACTTTATGGGCGCCATCGATCCCGACGCCCTTGCGGCACTGGCCGGCCAGCCATTGACACGCGCCAGCCGCTACGGGATCGACGGCTGGGATTTTTGGACCACCCAAAGCGCCCTCGACGAGCTCTGGCCAAAATTCCGCGCCCAATTTGCAGCGCTCGACGAGCCCCTGCTGGAAACCCTGCGTATCGAACGCGGAGTGCCGCGCTGGGGCCGCGAACTCACCGAAGAGACGCTCCCACCCGAAGCCGGCCTGGAGCGCACGCACATCGACTACCACAAAGGCTGCTACATCGGCCAGGAAGTCATCTCCCGGCTCAAAAGCATCGGCCACGTCAACCGCCAGCTCATGGGCTTTAGCTCCGACTCCGAACTCCTGCAAGTCGGGCTCGAACTCTTCCTGGCCGAATCCGGAGAAGAATCCGGCGCGAAACCCGTGGGCAAACTCACGAGCGTGAGCTGGAGTTTTGCCTTGGAGAAACCCATCGCGCTCGGATACCTCAAGCGTGGCGCTCCGGTCCAGGGCCTCATAGCCCGAGCGACGACATCGCCAGGCACCCAGCGGGCCATCAGCGCCCAACCCCTGCCATTTGTTTCATGAAAAAGATCGCCCTCTCGCTCACCGCACTCTGCCTGGCCGCCCCCCTGCTCCATGCAGATGACGTCGCCCTAATGACCCTCTCCCCCGGCAAAGGCAAACCCCTGGTCACAGTCGCCATGGAGTTCTTTGAATCCGACGCCCCCGAGCATGCGGCGAACTTTAAAAAGCTCGCCCGCAAAGGTTTCTACAAAGGCACCGCCATCCATCGCGCCTTCCCTCACACCTTGGTCCAGTTCGGCGATCCCATGACCCGGAGCAGCGACCGCGCTAAGGTCGGCACCGGCGGCCCGGGCTACACGCTCCCCCCGGAAATCCACCACAAACACACCAAAGGCAGCATCGCTGCGGCCCGGTTGCCCGATAAAATCAATCCCGCCCGGGTCTCCAACGGCAGCCAGTTCTACGTCTGCATCGACTCGCAACCCAGTTTCGACGGCCAATACACGGTCTTCGGCCAAGTCATCTACGGCTTGGACGCCCTGGACGCACTCAGCGAAAAAGCCGTCGACACCAACGATTACCCGCTCGACCGCCTCGAGGTTAAATCCATAAACATCATGCCCCGCGAGGTTTTGCCACCGGCGCCCGACCTCACAAAGACCGCCGCCAAGGTGAAAACCAAACATTGGTGGCAGATTTTCTAATAAACCCTTGCACCGAGTCCCGGCCGCACGTAAAAAGCGGTCCCGTTTTTTAAATGGGTAGATACCGAAGTGGCCAAACGGGGTGGACTGTAAATCCGCTGTCTATGACTTCGAAGGTTCGAATCCTTCTCTGCCCACCATCTCCTTAAGCCCCTGAGTTCCAGCGGCTTATCCTCTGGCGACAGCCGCCGGAAACCATGGACCGCAATAGTCTTCTCGGGCGATTCAAAGTCCATGACTCACAGATCCTTGGCCAATTCCACGAAAAATCAGCGCGGCTGGCCGCGCGATAGCCATCCGGATACGATCCTCAGCAGGTGATTGGCGAATCCGCCCGCTCGCGACCGGCGCCGGTCCCGAATCGTATTTGCAATTCCGGGGGCACATGCAAATCCTCTACAAGAGCATTTCCACTCGTTGACTAGGAAAGTGATGTGAACAAAGACAACAGCCCGTTTAGCCAGGAAGAGAAGCGCGGCGTCTACCGCGCCATCTATGAGCGCCGCGACGTGCGCTCGCAATTTCTTCCCACGCCCCTGCCTGCGCCTGTCCTCGCCCGACTCCTTTCCGCAGCGCATCACGCTCCGTCGGTCGGGTTTATGCAGCCATGGGACTTTATTCTCATCGAGGACAGTCACCTGCGCCAAACCATCAAAGACATGCTCACCCGGGAAAAGGCGCGCGCGGAAGCCCATTACCAAGGAGCGCGCGCCGAGCTTTATCGGTCACTCAAACTGGAGGGCATCCTCGACTGCCCACTCAACATCTGTGTTACCTGCGACCGAACCCGAGGCGGCGAGCATGTGCTCGGGCGCAATACCGTCTTCGACAGTGACTTGTTTAGCAGTTGCCTCGCCGTCCAAAATCTCTGGCTTGCCGCCCGCGCTGAAGGCGTAGGCGTCGGCTGGGTCAGCATCCTGGATCCGCAGCGCCTCGCTCAGGCGCTCCGACTCCCCGACCACGTTTACCCGCTGGCTTACTTATGCCTCGGCTACGTCAGCGAATTCCTGCCCACCCCGGAATTGGCCCGCAAAGGCTGGCGCCAGCGCCTGCCCATTGAGGAGCTGATACATCGGAATCACTGGGGCACCGCAGTAGACGACCCTGAGTTAACAGAGTGCCTGCTGGCCAATCCCAATGAGCCACCGGGTTGCCCGTCCATCGGCGGATGAAATCTTTCGTTGAGTCGGACGCAGTCGATTTCACACTCGCGCGCGCGTCCTCTCAGGAACCATGGCGATAAAGTTCGCCTGGCCGCTCCGAGTTCTACTCAACCCCCGTTAAAACCCCACATGAAACCGACCCTCAAAACCTCCTCCCTCGCCCTCTGCTTCGGTCTGCTACTTGGCAGCTTCTCGGCCGCCGAACCCGCCAGCCCTGCTTGGACGAACCTCAAGCTCGCCGACTTCCACAGCACCGGCCGCACCGACCTCCAGCCCGATTCCTGGATCGAAAAAGACGGCATTATCTCCTGGGTCAAAAACGGCGCGCACGATTTGCTCAGCCAAAAAAGCTACGGCGACTTCGAGTTGGAACTCGAATGGAACATCGTCGAAGGCGGCAACTCCGGCATCTTTTTCCGGGGCGATTCCACCAGCAACCCGTATTACAAAACCGCCATCGAGATGCAGGTCCTGGACAACGTAAAAGCCGCTGACAGCAAACAAGCCAACCACATCGCAGGCAGTCTCTACGATCTCATTGCGGCCCCGGCCACTGCCGCCAAACCCGCCGGTGAATGGAACAAAGCCCGGATCCGCTGCAAGGGCAAGCACGTTGAAACCTGGCTAAACGATGTGAAAACATCCGATGTCGAAATCGGCTCGGAGGCATGGATTGAAGTGCTCAATAAAAGTAAGTTCAAAACCTGGGCGGGCTTCGGCACGTCGGCAACCGGCCCCATCGGTCTGCAAGATCACAACAACGGCGTCAGCTTCCGCAGCATTCGCATCCGCGAACTCTAGTCAACTGCGCCAGAGGCCCTGGTGTTTGGAGTTTGGCCATTGTTGGGAACTCCCCCGTCGTGGCAGCGACGTCCCGTCGCTTCTCTGGCGCTTGGCCATTCTCCCATCGGTGGCGGGGAATCTGAAGCGGCCGGAAAACTTGGTGGAGGTAAGGGGATTCGAACCCCTGGCCTCTTCATTGCGAACGAAGCGCTCTACCAACTGAGCTATACCCCCAAGATTTTCTGTTTCAGGCGGTGTCGCCAGAAACAGTGGATTTAAAAATCCGTCCAAATGTCCGAAAGAGCACGGTTAAAGCCGTTCTCTGGCGTCCCTTTTGGAAGTCGGAGAATATAAATTGGATCCCATCCCGAGCAACAGAAAAATAGGTGCCGCGAGAAATACGGGCGCATTTACAGCCCTTTGCTCGGGGCGGCAGCGGTGAGGAATTATGAAGCCTGAATTATGACGGCTGAGTAAAGAGAAGCTTCGGGATTAAGGCGCAGGTGTTCTCCGAATCCTCATCATTCATAACTGCTAATCAGGGCGCCTATGGAGCTTCGGTTATAAAAGCACGGAGAGGCCCCTGTGTGTTATCCGGCTAACAATTAGGAATAGACATCCCCCGGCGTATCGGATTCCTTCCGCCGCTTGCAGAGTGCCAGGTCGCCGGGGCTAGCCGTGTCCACACGTCTGCACGCTTCTTTACAAAAATCATGCACATCTCACCGTCTGGTCGCAAAACCCACAGCACAGCCTCAGCCCTTGAGCAACTGGAGAGCCGAATCACCCCCAGTAGCCTGGGGCTGATTCCAGCCGACTCCGCGTTCCATGATCTTTCAGTCATTACGGTCGCGGACATCACACACGCAGGGGCACACAATCAAGCCACCGGATTGCATGACGATTTGATCACTTACACGATCACCTGCACGAATAGCCCTGAAGGACCGGAGCTATCGGATGCAACAGGAGTGTCGCTCGCTGTCACTTTCGACAGCCACCAAACCTTCAAGCCAGCCGAAAATCCTGGCTGGACGCTCTCAGCACCAGGGCACCTAACGAAGAACGTGGGCACGGGTACGCTGCCAGGCGGAGCGCACTCCACCGACACGCTGAAATTGCATGTGGAAAGCGTCGTCGGCAACGGATTCAGCGGAAGCAACATCGGCAGCAGCATCACTGTTAACGTTTCCGAGACCACCACGAACAATTACGACTTTTATACATCGAACAACGCTTCGCATACCACCGTCAGCCTGATCCCTAGTCAGGCGACTCACGATCTTGTGGTCACCACGAGCAACGTCATCACACACGGCTCAGCCCATCCCACAGCGGCGAATCATAACGATCTGATCACTTACACGATTAGTTACGCAAACAACGCCGTAGACGGGAATATCAACGCGTCAGGAGTTGTGCTGTCTGTGACATTGGATTCGCACCAAACTTTCGACCAGATCGATAATCCGGGCTGGGCTCAGTCAGGGCTGACTCTCACCAAGACAGTTGGTGGCCTGGCCAGCGGGGCGTCCGGCACCGCGACGCTCAAATTGCGGGTGGAAAGCCATGTCAGCTCGGGAACCAGCACCAGCAGCATCACCACCACGCTTTCCGAAAGCACGTCCGGCCTGGATTCCAATACCTCAAACAACGCTTCAACAAGCACCGTGACCCTCGTCCCAGGGGATTACACCGGAATTTACGCCACCGCGCCCGGTGTTGCCATCGGCGGCAAGTATGCGCCACCAGTGATCCGAGTGTTTGATGCCGTCACCCATACTGAGTCGTTCCACTTCAGGGCTTATGCATTCAGGGACAGCATTCGGGTGGCGATCGCTGACATGAACCACGACGGCTACGATGACATCATCACAACCACGCAGCACGGCAATGGTCACCTGCGGGTATTCAATGGCCTGACCGGGCATCAATTTACGACAGGGCAATTTGCCAATGAGATAGCGATTACCAACGGCACGACCGAGCACGGCGGGGCTTTCGTCGCCGCAGGTGACGTGACTGGGGACGGCATTAATGACATCGTCGTCGGGTCCGCTCTCGGTGGAGGCAAGATCAAGGTGTATGACGGCGCGGCGAGCACCCCGACTGTGCTCGCAGAATCTTTCCCATTCGGAAAAACCTTCAGGGGCGGTGTCCGGGTGGCTGTCGGCGACGTTTCCCATGACGCTCGTCAGACTGGCTTACTGCAGGCTGACTCCCTGTATTCGGCCAAGGAGATCATTGCCGGACAGGGAAATTACGGCGGCATGGTCCAAGTTTATCAGGTCTCCCAAGTCTCCCAAATCTCCCAAATTTCCAAAGTCCCCCAATTTTCCCAGGGCAGCACTGTTTCGAATTCAACTTTGACAAAAATCGCCGAGTTTAGCGTCGGTGCAAAAGGCTACAAAGGCGGCGTATCGGTGGCTGCCGGGGATGTCAATCAGGAC
>JAYTYG010000334.1:0-3773 GCA_043742585.1 Spartobacteria bacterium | reverse complement strand
GCTGGTGCCGCGAGAATGACCCCTTGAAGCTTCCCCCCGATGTTGTCACATAACCCAATGCCCGTTGGCGCTTTTGATAATATCCTGATTAATGGCGAGTTTCTCCGGGAGCTTTGGGGGCGCTCGGCGCAGCCGCAATCCCAGGCGCGTTGCGAGGTTTGGCGGCAGACTTTTCTGGCCGACCGCTGGAAGGTGCGTTACGCGCGGCCCAGCGGCGAAGCGCTCTCGCAGCGGATGTCGTCCCGGGTCCCGGAGGAGTCGGCCTCCGATTGCAGTCTGCAGCTCTGCGGCGCCGTCGGGGTGTCTGAAGATATCTATCTGGGCCAGCGGGTGGAGGCCCGCGCAGCGCGGCGTTACGGCAGGGTATTGCGGTTTTCCGCCCGGTTCTTTCTGGCGGCTGAGGATTACTGTCAATGCCCGGTGAAGCTGGTCCTCGGGGGAGCCCGGGAGCCCGACGTTTTCGGCGGGGCATTCAATGACAATGTCGACGAGCTCGCGCGCATTGAGCTGGGCTCGTTGACGGCCAATCATTGGACTTATTTGGAGGCCGAGGTGGATCTGAAAAATGCCGGGCCTCACGGGCTGTCGGTGGAGATGGAATTTCCCGCCGCAGCGTTGTCGCATCCCAATAACTCGATCCGCGTGGCCGACGTGAATCTGGTCCGGGCCGACGCCGGGTGTGCTGTCAGTAGCCGGCCCGCAGCGTTGGAGAGCTTTCTGGCGAGGCGTTATTTCCAGCCGCATTCGGGGCGCTTGATCAATTTTCTGGGCCGGGTTTTTGCCCTGAATCGCCATGAACTTTTCTTTCAGTTTACGTTCCCCGAGATGCGGACGTTGCCTTCCTGCTCGCTGCCGCTGGGGGACGAGCTGCTCCGGGTTTTTAATCGCAACGGTTTACCGCAATATGGCTTCACTTATGATGTGAGCTGTCGCGCGGCCGGCTCTGTCATTATCCGCGCCACGAAGGAAAATCATGCGGTCGAGGACGGTTACCTGGCGTTCACCGGGGTCGATGGCTGGATCCTTTTAGATGCCGAATTATGAGCGCCTATAGACTCGCTGAACATGGCGTCGAATATCTCGAGCCCGGACGCTCGACCTTTATCGCAGAAAACCCGGGGCACGGCCCGTGGCGGGATTTTCAGAGCTGGTGCGCGCTGGGGAATCAGCCTTTGCCCAGCCGTCAGCGACCGGGCATCGCGTATGCAGAGCGCAAAAAGCTTTGGATCATTGGGGCGGGCGGGTTCGGTCGGGAAGTCTATGGCATGTCCCAGACGGCTCTCGGACGGGGCACCCAATGGGTGGTGGCTGGTTTTTTAAATGATCTCCCGGACGCGCTTGCGGACTATCCAGACTTGCCCCCCATCGTGGCAGATACGGATTATGAGCCGGCCGCGAATGATCTTTTTGTGTGTGCCGTGGGAACCAACGTGACGGGACGCAAGGCGCTGTGCGCGAAGTTCAAGGCGCGCGGGGCCCGCTTTGCGAATCTTATTCATCAAGGCGCTTTGGTGTCGGAGACCGCGGTTTTTGGCGAGGGCATCATCCTCGAAGCCTTTACTGGGATCGGCGCGAACTGTGTGGTCGGGGATTTCACGTCGATCCTCAGTCATGTCAGCATCGGGCATGATGTGAAGATTGGGGCCTCGGTATTAGTGGCATCGTTCGCGAATATTCTGGGTCGGGTGGAGGTGGGCGATGGCTGCGTGATTGGCAGTCATGCGGTGATTCTGCCCGGAATGAAAATCGGGGCTGGAGCCACAGTCGGCGCCGGCAGTGTAGTCATCAGCCATGTGTCGGAGGGCGCGACAGTTTTTGGTGTCCCCGCAAAACAAATCAAGTAACTTGAACCTTATTAGCCTGCCATTGAGCGCCCCTCTTAAAAACAGTCTGACGGACAATGAAGTTCCCCAGTTGGGTGAGCTTCGCTCCGTTGGGGGGAGTTCTGAGGGCTCTGCGCCGGGCCATCTGGCGGCGTCGCTTCCCGCGCTCTTGGGCGGGGTCCCGGTGTTTTCCGAGAAGCTGCATGTGGGTCGGCCGAATATAGGCAATCGCGCAAAACTCCAGAGCAGGATTGATGAGTTACTGGATTCGCGATGGTTCACCAATGACGGTCCGTTTGTCCGGGAGTTTGAGAGAAGTATAGCTAACTATCTTGGCGTAAAACATTGCATCGCCACCTGCAATGGCACCACGGCGCTGATGCTGGCCATCCGCGGGCTCGGCCTGCAAGGCGAGGTGATCCTGCCCTCATTCACTTTCATTGCCACCGCGCATGCGCTCCAGTGGCAGGGGACCACGCCGGTGTTCTGCGACATTGATCCGCGCACGCATAACATCGATCCGCTGGAGATCGAGCGCCATATCACACCGTTAACCACCGCCATTATCGGCGTGCATTTGTGGGGGCGCCCCTGCGACACCGAGGCGCTTGAAAAACTGGCGCGCAAGCATCAGCTCAAGCTGCTCTTTGACGCCAGTCACGCCTTGGGCTGCTCGCGCGGTGGCTGTTTGGTGGGACGCTTTGGCGACGCCGAGGTGCTGAGTTTTCACGCCACCAAGTTCCTCAACGCCTTCGAGGGCGGCGCCGTGGTGACTAACAACGATGCGCTGGCGGAAAAGCTGCGGTTGATGCGGAACTTCGGCTTCACGGATTTTGATACGGTGAGTTACATCGGCATGAACGCCAAGATGACAGAGGTCTGTGCCGCCATGGGGCTCACCAGCATGGAGAGCATCGATGAGTTCGTAGCTGTCAATCGCGCCAATCATCTCGCCTATCGCGCACAGCTTGCGGGGTTGCCAGGAGTTAGCCTCGCGCTCTGCGATGAAGCTGAGCGCAATAACTATCAATATGTTATCCTGGAGATTGATCCGTTGATTTGTCCGCTGACCCGGGACGAATTGTTAGCTGAGCTTCATGCGCAAAATATCCTGGCCCGACGCTATTTCTGGCCCGGCTGTCATCGGATGGAGCCTTACCGCTCCTATCTGCCCTTGGCTGGATTGAGCCTGCCACATACGGAGCGGATGTGTGAGCGCGTGTTGGCGTTGCCCACTGGAACTGCGGTGGGCGCCCGCGAAGTGGCCATGGTCGGCAGCGTCATTCGCACCGCCCTAAAGCACTCGGCGGACATTAAGAGTCACCTGGCTCAATGACCTGTTTTTTAGATGGCGGCTGGTATGCCGGGCGCATCTCCGTTTCTTTACTCTTGGCGGGAGCTGTTATGAATTGTGAATTATGAATTATGAATGCAGAAGGAGTCGAAGGCGCTGTGAGGAATTATAAGTAAAGAGAAGATTCGGGCTTAACTGCACCTGGGCCTCCGAGTCTTCATCCTTCATAATTCATCCTTCATAATTCGGGCGCCTTTTGAGCTGAGCTTGTAAAGAATTGGAGATGCGCCCGGTATGCCGGGCGGCCCGACTTTTAGGATAATCGTTAGCTATGAAAACTTTGATTCCAGCGAGATGCTTTACCGATGCTGAGAACTTCCGGCGCGAACAGTCGGTGTTCGGGCAGGGGATGTGGCAGTTTGTCTGTACGTGGCTGGAGGTGCGCGATCATAATGACTTTGTGCGCCGGGATTTGGGCGGGATCCCGGTTGTCATCCAGAACTTCAACGGCGCACTCAAAGCCTTTCATAATGTCTGTTCCCATCGCTTTGCGCCGATCCAAACCGAGCCATGCGGGAACCGGAAGCTCATCTGCGGTTATCATGGCTGGAGTTACGATGAAAACGGAGTCCCGTTAGGTATCCCGCATAATGAAG
>JAYTYG010000333.1:0-2662 GCA_043742585.1 Spartobacteria bacterium | reverse complement strand
GATGTCTGCTGGGGGGCTTGCTGGGGAATTCAGCCCGCGCTGTTGGGACGCAACGCGGATCCGCTTTGGCGCTAGCCCGAGGGGCAAATGATGCCCTCGGCTCAACGGTTTTTAGCCGCCAAATTCCGGGGCATCCCCGGAGTTCAGTTCTCCGCGGATTTCTTCCGCTTCTGAGGTGTCGGGCGAGATCGCCTCTTTGATGATCGAATTGGTGATCTCGTCTAGGTGCGACCGCAGTGCTGCATTCAGCGCTTCGAACTCGGGCCAAAGCGTGTTGTGGAGGAAGGATTTGGAAACCCTCGCCATCACAGTGTTGCGGCGCTGCCGGCTCAATCGGTATGGCCGCAATCCATACCGCCTCAGAAGCGCCAAAAAAAGCTTCCTCGACCACAGATCGGGGAGCGGAAAGCGATATTCCACAGCAGGATCAGTTTCCTTCAATTCCGCGAGTTTGGCCTGAATCCGCCCCAGCGCGGCTTCCGCCGCAGAGCGTTCGCCGGCGGTCGTGCCGCCTGCGTAGAGGGCCTCAATTCGGCGGATTTTTTCAAGCAAGGTGTCGCGGTCGGTCATAGTGGCAAGTAGCGGATCAAGGGTGTTGTCAAATGAGTCTAAAGTGGCAAAGCCTCGCTGCCGCTGTGGAGCATGCGGGCGCGCTGCTGGTGCATGGGCAGCCGGATGGTGAGCGTCAGCCCTTTGCCTTCATCGGTCACAAGATCGATTTCGCCGCCGTGTTCCCGGACGATCCGACGCACGATGAGCAGGCCCAGCCCTGAGCCGCTGGCTTTGGTGGTGAAGTAGGGCTCGAATATCTTGCTCATGTTTTCCTGCGAAATCCCGCCGCCGGTGTCGCTGAATGAGACGGATAGAAATTGCCCGTCGAGGTCGGTTCGAACACGCAGCAGGCCGCTGGTTTTCATGGCTTGAAAGGCGTTCTTTATAATGTTGTAAAATGCCTGCTTGAGCTGGTTGCGGTCTACTTCGAGCAACGGCAGCTCCGAGCGCAGCTCTTGCTCGACTAGGATGTCGCGATCTTTGAGCTCGGGTTCAAGAAAGGCCACGGATTCCTGCACCAGCGAGTTGATGTTTTCCAGGCTGGTTTGAAGCCGGGCCGGTCGGATGGCGCCCAGGAACTGTTGCACGGTGGAGTCGAGTCGCTCGATTTCTTCCCGCGCGACTTCGAGGGATTTCTGGAGCTCTTTGCGCATGGCTTCGGGCAGTTTGCGCAGCTTCCGGTCCATGATCTGGAGATGGATGTGCAGGGAGTTGAGCGGATTGCCGATTTCGTGGGCGACTCCCGCAGCGAGCAGGGTCAGGGCTGAAAGTCTTTCGCTCTGGATGGCTTCTTCGGCGGAGCGCCGGCTTTCGGTGACGTCGCGTAGGATGACGGCGTATCCGACCATTTCCTGTTCGAGCGAGTCTGGACGTCGTGTGCCTGTGGGGGATTCGAGGTGGAGGGGGACGACGTAGAAGTTCAAAAACCGGTGCTGCGGGTAGAAGACTTCCATTTCCCGGCTGACGAGTTTGTCGGCGTCGATGAGGCGATCCCATTCGAGGCCGCGCAGGCGTTCCCCAAGGGGTTGGCCCATGCATTCTTCGCGCTTGAGGCCGAAGAGTTCGCACGCGACGCGGTTGAGGTAGTTCATGCGGCCGTTTTGGTCGGTGACGATGACGCCTTCGTGGATCGCGTTGAAGATGGTTTCGAGAAAACCTTTTTCGTCGGCTAGCCGATGGATGTAGTTCTGCACGTCTTCGGGCCGTACCCGGCCGATGCGTTCGATGAGTTTATCTAAGAAGCCGGAGTTCATTCCTTATGTAACGCAGGGGTGCAGAGGCGCTGGGAGGACGGAAGGCGCTGGGAGGACGGAAGGCGGGGGGCGGGCGGAAGGCGGAATTAACGCAGAGGCGCAGGCGCGGAGAGACTGAGTGTACGGGGCGGAGGGGGATCGGGGTGGGGACTGGGGGTAGCGGGGAAGGGTAATTTAGGCGGCGGAGGCGGGTCTTTGTTTGGGATAACAAAAAGGCGGGACTCCGAGGAGTCCCGCCTTTTCAAGAGGCTTTAGAAAAAGCGCTTGAGCCTATTCTTCGGCTGCTGGCTTTTTAGCGGTTTTTTTAGCAGGCGCCGTGGCGACTTCGACTAAATCGGCACCTGGGCTGTCGACCCACTCGAGGAGGGCCATGGGCGCGGCGTCGCTTTTGCGCATGCCGAGCTTGATGATGCGGGTGTAGCCACCCTGCCGCTCGCTGGCGCGAGGTGCGACTTCGTTGAAAAGGCGTTTTACGGCGTCTTCATTGTGGCGCAGCGTGGAAAGCGCGGTGCGTCGGGCGTGGAGGGTTTTCTTTTTGCCGAGAGTAACCATTTTATCGGCGAGCGGGCGGACGGCTTTCGCCTTGGCCAGCGTGGTCTTGATGCGGCTGTGCTCGATCAGGCTGACGACCTGGTTGGCGAGCAAGGAGTTCCGGTGCGCCTGGCTGCGCCCGAGTTTGACCGTCTTAACTTGATGTCTCATTGGTTTGTCTTATCTAAGGGTATCGGTGGTAATTTATAGGGAGCCGTCGAGGCTCATCGAGCCCACAGCTAGAGGATCGACCAAGCCGGTCTCGAACTTCATGCCCAGGGAAAGGCCGAGCTGCGTGAGCTTCTCTTTGATCTCGTTGAGGGATT
>JAYTYG010000332.1:0-2667 GCA_043742585.1 Spartobacteria bacterium | reverse complement strand
GGCACCGCGCGTGAGTTGGCCATGGGCTTCTGCCCCGTGGAATTGGATCGAGACGGACTTTTAACCGCCCTTGAAGATCTGGCGGCTGAAACCGCACGGATCTTTGAAGTGGATTGCACGTTCACTCATTCGGGTGTCATCCCGCATTTCGATCGGGACAGGAAAGTCCATCTCTATCGGATCGTCCAGGAGGCGGTGGCCAACGCCACTAAGCCGGCACGGGCAAATACACTCGCCATCGCACTTCAGGGCGGGCCCGGTGAGACGTGCCTCTCGATCAGTAATGCCGGACCGGGCATGCACCCGCCGCTCCTCCCGTCCGCCGGCGTGGAGCTGCGGCTGATGGAATACCGGGCGCGCCTGATCGGGGCGCGGATGGAGTGGAGTGAAATCGAGAGCGGCGGCTGGCGGCTGCGCTGTTGGCTGCCGACCCCGGAATCGCTGTTGCGGGAAAGTTAGCAGGAACTTGGCATGCCGGTAGCACCAGGGCCGTGCTCAAATGCGTATCCTTCATATAGTGAGTGAGCGACGGCAACTGCTCCAACCTGCGGGAGCCGTTTAGATTTCAAAGGGCTTTTTTCCTATGTGGGACCTGATTCTTTTACTGAGCAAAAGCTTCCTGCGCGATGCCAAGGCCCGCAGGACGATGATGTTTTATGGCGTCCTCGGTGCCTTGGTAATGCTCTTCCTCGGCTTCACTTTCCTCGATGTCTGGCTGCGGGCGCACCCTCTCTATTTTTTGGCGTTCTGGGTGGCTTGTGCCTGGCTTACGCTGTTTTCGGTTCTATTGGCCTTTTTCGATTTACTCCTAGTCCGCTCGGAGTCACGGGCTGAGACGCGTCGGATCGCCGCAAAGACTGCAATCGCCGCAAAGAACACAAAGAACACAAAGGTATAAGAGGTATTTAATTCTTAAAATCTTTGTACTATTTGTGTTCTCTGTGGTTGTCACCTCCGGCCTTAGTTCCCGGTGGCCATCTCCTCGCGGATGTGCTGGATGAGCGCCCGGAGGCGCCCGGCGACGCTGAGCTTCTCCAGCACCGCTTGGCGCCGTTGCGGATCGGAAAGGAAGGTGTGCGCGATGATGTCGCCCAGCATTTCGGGCTCCGAAATCCTGGCGAGCTGTTCGTCGAGCATGGTCGGCACGGTCAAGCCCTTGTCGCGCAAGTTAGCGCAGACCTGGAGCAATTCCGCGATCAAAGTCGCCGTCTCGCCCGCCGGAGCTGGTTGCACGTGCAACTCATCAAACGCGGCGATTAGAAAGGGGGTTTCCTGGAGAAAACCCGTGAACCTGACCCGGGTCAGCCCTTGGAGGACCAGATCCGAAGTGCCATCGGCATGCGCCACGCAGGCGCGGATTAAACCCAAGCCGGCGACGGGGTGAAAATCGGCGGTTGAACGGGCGTCCTGCAAGCCTGGCTTGAGCAGGGCTATGCAAAACATGCGCCCGCGTTCGAGACACCAGTTGAGCATCTCTCGATAGCGCGGTTCGAATATGTGCAGCGGCAACATCGCTTTCGGGAAAAGCGTGCCGTTGGGCAGCACCATCACTGGCGCATGCGTCGGGTGTGGGAGATGTTCGGGGTCGATGTTTTTCACTCTATGAAGAGATTTTACGCTTAGGATAGCACATCGGTTGCCGCCTGGCCCGATACTGATTTAAGGTGTCCCCTTCATGACTCAGAATCCCGCAGCGTTTGAAATCATTAGCGTCAAATCCGGCGCCCGCAGTTTGCGCTGTTGCGCCACCGGCGAGACATTTCATCCCGTGGTCGGGCCGATGATCGAAGCGCGGATCCTGCATGTCCGCCAACAACGCCTGCTTGAGCGCGCAGCAGCCGCCAATCCCTCCGCGCCCTTTGTGATCTGGGACGTCGGGCTCGGGGCCGCAGCGAACGCGATCGCCGTGCTCGAGGCGTTCTCGGCGGCTGCGTCGCCACGTCGGATCGAGCTGCACAGTTTCGATTCCACTCTTCAGCCCCTCGAGTTCGCGCTCCAGCATGCCCGGGATCTGGAATATCTGGAGCCCTACGCCGAGGCGGCCCAGGCGCTCATTGCCACGGGACGCGCCGAGCTTTCAGAGTCCATGGAGTGGCGGCTGCACTTGGGCGATTTCCGGGAGCTGATCGCCGAGGCGGCATTCCCGGCGCCTGAGGCGATTCTCTACGATCCGTATTCGGCGAAATCCAATCCAGGGATGTGGACGCTTGAGCATTTCCAGCAGGTGCGCGCGCGGCTCGGGTCGGAGGTGCCCTGCATGTTGACAAATTATACACGCTCAACTGCGGTTCGCGTCACGTTGTTGCTGGCAGGTTTCTTTGTCGGGCACGGCGCCGGGGTCGGCGAAAAGGATCAAACCACGGCCGCCGTCAATCGACTTGAGCTGCTGGAATCCCCTCTGGATCTGACGTGGCTGGAGCGCGTCCGGGCGTCCACCTGCGGGGCCCCGCTGCGGGCGCGGGGCGAGCCGGGCCGCATTGCCAAGGCGGACTGGGAGGCGCTGCTCGCGCACCCGCAATTTCGATAATGGGCAGGGCCCGCCGCTCAGGGAGTTACTAGGCACCTATTTGCCCGAAGCTTGGTGTCCCAACCCACTCCGCTGCCTCCTTGTCCACCTGTTTTCGGGTGTTAACCAAAGAGATTCCCTGCGCGGAGCGGCGGGGCGAT
>JAYTYG010000331.1:0-10995 GCA_043742585.1 Spartobacteria bacterium | reverse complement strand
ATTTGGACATTTCCTTTTCGCGCCGTTCCATCATCCGGCGCAGCACTTCGTTTTTATCATTGGCCGCGGCCGGATTTTCAGCCGCAGGGGCCGCAGGCGGAGCGGGGGCTGTGGGCGCGGCAGGGGCTGCCGCCTGGACGATCCCTTCGGCGGTGATCTGTTTCCCCACCGGCAGCGTTGTCGCTTTCCCTATATGCTCAAACTCCACCTGCGTCGCGCTGATGCCGATGACCTTGAATCCTGAATAGGCGTCACCCAGCGTCAGCACTTTACTCGGCTCCCCGCTGCCGCCGCTGAAAAAAGCCAGGGACTTGGTGGCAGTCACCATGGTGCCAGTGAGCGACAAAAAGCTCGCGCGCGGGTTGGCTGTCTCCGCCGGTTTACCAGCCGCATCGGCCCGTGTTGACTTGCGTTTGGGATCGAAAATGTGGCGTGTGCGTATCATTCGGAAATCGTCGTAGCCGGCGGCCTTTTCCGCCGAAAATCCGGCATTGCCCGCAGAGAACAGAAACACGGCGGTGAGAGCCGCGAAGTTGGCCGGGGAATTGAATAGCCGCAGAGAACGCAGAGAGCACAAAGGTAAAAGGGTGCTCGGAAGCGCATGGAATTTCCGGGAAAGGAAGTGATATAGCCGGGGATGGTTAAATCGCGCTTGAGAAACGAATTGTGCGCCTGCTTTGCGGATTGCTGTTGGTTGATTGAGGAATCGGCGGAGGAATGTGCGCATTAGAGCTTCCTCCCCTTGGGGTTGATCCGCACGAAACTAAAGCGCAGCGCGAGCCCGATTTGCTGGCCTTGTGCGTCGCGGGTCGTGAGTTCGCAGTCTTCGAGCCGCGCCGGCAAAGGATCGGACTCGAGCTCATAAATGAGGCGGCCGAGAGCGGCCTGATCGCCGATGGCGGTGGCGCGGCATTCGAAGGTGTCATACAAATCATCATGACTACGCCACTGCGGTGTAAGGCTGCTGAAGCTAATTTTACTGTCACGGGTCCATCGGCTAATGGCTTGGAAGACATCGTTTTCAGCAGCCGACCCCTCCTCGCACAGGTCGCTGTGCGTCATCTCGCTCCAGCGGTCGCGCAGGGATTTTTCGCGGCGCATGAGTTCGCGGCCACGGCTGACCTTTTGGCGCAGAGTGGTGAGGCGCCGATCCTGTTCTTTCCAATGCTCGATGGCCGGGGAAAGCACGAGTCGATCGAGGAGAAAAAGGCCGACCACTGCGGCGACGACGATTTTTAAAAGGGTCTCGCGGTTCTTACTTGGCATTGTGTAACTCCCATTTGTAGGTGAGTGCGAACTGCACCGGGTTGTCCCCGCGGACCTGCTGCAATTGCAGCGCAGTCACGTCCGGGCGTTTGCGCAGGCGCTCCATGAAACTCATCAGCGCGGCCTGGTTGCGGGCGAATCCTGTGCAGCTCACTTTTGAAGTATCGGCGCCAAACTGCACGCTCTTGGCCCAGACGTCGCCCTGCTCGGGAAAGGCGCTGGTTAAGCTTTCAAGCCCCTCTAGCACCTGCGGCCCCGGCTCAAACCACGGGCGGAATTGCCGGATTTTTTGCTGCACGGATTCGAGCTCCGAAACCGGTTTGCTCATCGCCGACCATTCCTTTTCCAAGCTGCTTTCCATGGACGACCGGATCAGGAAAGTGCCCACGATGGCCAGGAGCACACCGGCGCCGGCGGCAATCATCCAACGCCGCCGACGCGAGTCGAACTTGGTGGCCATGAGTTGCCAACGATTGGTCTGGGCCTCGACGAACTCGAACGCCAGCGCTTGTCCCGCAAGATGTTTGATCGCCGCCAGGCGCGCCGCCCCGGCTCCCTGCGGGTCGGGCGCGCCCTCGGCCGATCGGCCTTCGCTGAAGCGCGCTTCGATGCCCATGTTAAGAAGTGGCTTTTCCAGGTAGTTGAACAGCCGTTGCGCCGGGGCGCGGGCGCCGCCAAATCGCGCGCTGTGAATCTGCTCGCGCAAAGTCTCCGGCAGCCGGCCCAGCGTGATCCGCACTTCGCGGGCAAAACCGGCCTGATCAAACTCCGCGGCTTCGCTGGCCACGGCGCCGGGCAGTGTGCGGAGGGCTGCCACGCCGTCGCCGGCGGCGATGACGAGGGCCACGTGATCGCCATTGGCCAGGAAATGGAGGGCGGCGGGTTGCGCGGGCTGGAGACAGTCATCGAGGCCGAGGGAGATGGAGACAGCTTGGCAGCCGGCGCTCTGGAGCATGCGGTCCAGGGCCCCGAGCCGCTTGGTGGCTACAGCGGCGAGCGTCAACTGGGCTTTGCCGCCGGGTAACGCGTAGGCGCAGTGGGCCAGCCGCAAATCCGCCACGGGAATGGGAAACTCCCGCTCGGCGCGCAACTCCAAATACCCGCGCAGATCTTCGCCGCTGATGGTCGGGACATCGGCCGAAGTGGTGAGCGCCCACGGGGCCGGGATGCAGACCACGCAGCGGCGTTCCCGGATGTTTTCGGCGGCCAGCAGGGCGGCCAGTTGCAGGCCGGCTTGCTCGGGATTGGCCTGCAGACTGTCTGCGCCGAGCTCCAGCGTGCAGGTGCGCACCGCAGCCGCGCGGGGAGCTTGGGTGGCTTGTGCTGCGTGGGTGGCGCGTGCCGCTTGGGTGGCGCGTAACGCTTGGGTGGCGGCGCCGGGTTCGGAGCGGACGACGTCGATGGCGATGCGGCCGGACTCGATGGAGATGGCGAGCAGCGTGCGGGCGCGCCAACGGTTTTTTAAATTAGCGAAATCTAATTTCAAGACGGCTCCTTTTTCATCGCAAACGATTCTCTGACTTGTCCGCCCAGCGCCCAGCCCAGCGGGGCAAGGTTCCGACGGTATATGATCCGGGCGGTGCCTGTGCTGGTGTCGAATACAAATTTGGCCCGCCGATAGCCCCGGCCATGGCGCCCGACGGCTGCCAGATCCGCGCTGAACTGAAAGCTTTGCCCGGTGATGTAAGGGCCTGCCTGGATGGCGCCTGGATTGCCCAGCGTGGCCACCACCCAGGTCATGTCGGCGTCGGATTGCGTCCGGGTCAGGCGCGCCGCCAAAAGCGTGGCGGCTTTTTCCGAGCCGATCCCGGGAATGCAAGTCAGCACGGCTTCGCTGGCAGTGTTGACGTTGATCCGGCCCGGCACGTAGTCCCCGGTGGTCGCGGTGATGGAGTCGCCGATTTTTGCAAACTCGTCCCAGGTCAGCCCGCCTCTGATGTAAAACTCCAGCACGCTCTTTGGCGTGGCCTGGCCCAGGCGTTGCCGGATCTGCTGGGCGCGGCTGGCGCCGAACGTGGTATCCAGCAGGGTGTTGAGCTCCTTGCTGGACTTGGCCACACTCACGCGCGCCGTGCCGTCGCTCTTTTTGTTTGACTCCCGACTAAACACCGTCACGTAGTCGAAAATCCCCGCGTCGAGCTTCCCGTCCGCGTTGTCTTCCGGCAGGGATTTGCCGCCGTCATCTTCGTTGGAATCCAGCACCCCATTGAGATTTGCGTCCTCGCCATATAGCACGGCGCGCGTGGCCCCCTGCACCAGGGCGAGTTCCTCGATGGATTCAAACGGCCCGTTTTTGCACGCATGCGGAGGTTGCCGCTTGAGATAAACTTCCGATTCCGCGCCGCCCGCGGAGATTTCGTCATTGGAATCGCGCCAATCGAGGATGGACGCCGCGAGTTCATCGGTCATGCCGGGGAGCGCCTTTAACATGTCCTGGGTGGCGGTATTGAGATTGAGCTTGGAGGCTTCATCGACGAGGCCGTAGCTGGCCGTCGCCCCGAGTGCCGAAGCGCTCTGATCGGCCCGGCCCAGCATCCAAACCGTGGCGTCGCCGACCGTCAGGGCTTCGCTCTGGTAGCTGGTGAGCTCGGGAACGGTGCCTGGTTTTTCCAGGGCGCCCAGCATTTCCAGCACGTAACGGGCGGAGCCTTCGATGGCCTGATCGGCTTGGCGCCCGGCCAGGTCGTTGTCGGCGCCGCGATAGCTCATGAGCATCGAGTGCCCGAAAAGCAGGGTGACACTGACCAAACCGAGGCAGGCCCAAAGCACGACGATGAGCACCGAGCCGCGGGGTTGAAGACGGGGGGGCGCCAGTCGTATCACGGTGTGGCGCTGGAGGTTGTGGGCGCCGGATCGATCGACGCTGCGGTGGTCCACGGCACGAGCACTTCGATCGGCGTCCGCGCCGCGTCCAGCCGGATGATCACTCGCACCGCTTCCGGCAGCGTGGTCGAGTCGGTGGTGACTTCCCAGGTTTGCAGCCACTCTTGTCCGTTAAAAAATGTGACCTCCAGACCGGTGACCCCGCTCAGCAAAGGCTCTTCCGGAGCCGCTTCCCGCACTGGCGCCAGGAGATTACTGTCGCGCGTGCGCACCAGTCGGCCCGCTTTGCTCTCGGGATGCGCCGGGTCGCTGGCGACGTAATATTCGACTTCCTGCACCTCAGCCTTGGGCTCCAACCCTGAATCGCGAGCGGATGTGGTGGTGAATTTGAGGGTGCCCGGGAACGTGGAATGTTTGGATTCGACTGAGCCCGTGAGGGTGGCGGCGAGGGTGCCGCCGGAGACTCTGGCGTTGCGCAGATCGTTGCGCAGGACGGCCCCGGCGCGCGCGCTGAGGCGGCTGTCGCTGATGCGCGCATTGGCGTTGTCGCGCAGATGAATGGCTTTGGAGAAGACGCCGTAGATGGCGGCGAAAATGACGACGCTGGCCGCCAATGCCAGGAGGAGTTCCACCAGGGTGAACCCGCGCCGACTCCGGCGCCGCGTCGCTTGTAAATGAAGCGCGCCTGTCATAGCCCGGGGTCCGTCTGACTGGCCAAGGTGCTGAGACTGATGTTCTGTTCGCCGCCCTGGACCTGGAAATAAACGCGGAGCGCCAACTCGGTCATGGCGGCGTCGCCCGCCCAATTGCTTTGGGCCAGCTCCCAGCGGTAGCCGGGGTAATCCGGCCCGAAATCGCCACGGGCCGAGCCCGAGGCCCAGGCGTTGCCGACCAGCAGTTGGCCCAGCTGGTTTTCGCCCAGCTGCGCGGCGACGCTGGAACGCTCCGCGACGACTGCCGCGCGATTGGAAAGCATGAGAGCGGCGATGAGCACGGGCATGAGAATTCCCAGGAACGCCAGGGCAGCGAGCACCTCCACAAAGGTGAAGGCCTGGTTCGATGATACGCTGGCTTTCATTTCGGAGGATTCAGCCGCAAAGAACGCAAAGATCACAGGGGCCGCAGCGAGCGCAGAGACTATAAATTAAGGGATTCTTTGTGTTCTCTGTGGCTTTCATTTTCGGGGGATTTAGCCGCAAAGAACGCAAAGATCGCAGAGACTATAAATCCAAGGGTCCTTTGTGCTCTCTGTGTTCTCTGTGGCTATTATTTGGGGAGGATTTAGCGGCAAAGCGCGCAAAGACCGAAGCGACTATAAATTCAGGGATTCTTTGTGGTCTTTGTGTTCTCTGTGGCTATCAGCGGATCTCGTATCCTGCGCGGTCGCTGGTGAGCGCGATGGTGTAAGCGGCGGCAAAGCGGTCCACCAGCCGCAGCGACTCCACGCTGGAGGCCTCCGGTAAACCGTCGGGCGCGAACTCCACAGCCTGGACCACGCCGCCTTTTTCCGACGCCGCGCTGAGCTCGAAGTGAACGTCGGGATTGAGCTCAAACGTCCGCTCCCGCCGCGTGTCGCCGGGATACCCGCTCTTTGTTTCCGCCCCGAATTGGCCCGTGGCGGGATTGATCCAAATGGTGATTGGCAGGCCTTGGGAGAGCGATTCATCGCGAGCGTATTCGGTGAGGGCGAGGAACCGCCTGGCTTCATCGGCGAGATAGCGTTCCCGCATGGATCTGCCCAAAGCGGGTGCAGCCATGGCCATGACCACGGCGAGCAAAGCCATCACCAGAATCAACTCCACCAGCGTGAACGCCGGCGGCAGTAGCGTATTTTTACTTTTTAGCATCCCAATTCGTGATGTCATCATCGCCACCGGGCCGGCCATCGGGACCGTTGGACGACATGTCGTAGCCCTTGGGGTTGTTCTTGCCCGGGTAAGTATAAATATATTCGGTGCCCCAGGGATCCAGCGGCACGCCCTTTTTGAGATAAGGCCCTTTCCAATTGCGCGCCCCGTTAGGCTCATCCACCAAACACCCAAGTCCGCCGCTGCCTTGTGGATATGCGCCGGTATCGACTTCATACGCGTCCAGCGCCAGCTCGATGCTGTTGATCTGCGAGCTTGCCGCCGTAACCTTCGCCTGCTGACTACGGCCCGACATTTTAGGAATCACGATGGCGGCCAGCACGGCCAGGATCACCAGGACCAACAGCATTTCCACCAGCGTAAAAGCGTGCTGCGCGGCATGGCGTTTTATTCTCAGAGTTTTCATGGGAGTTAGATGAGAGTTAGATTGTTATTTAGACAGCTTTTTAGATTGAAGTTAGATTGAAGTTAGATTGAAGTTTATCCGCAGTAATTAATAAACAAAAACACGAGGTCATCCTGAGCGTAGCGCACGAGTTCCGCGAGTGCGCGCAGTCGAAGGACCCCGTGGAACTTCAGGTTAGCTGCGGCACCGAATTCCCCTGTGTATAAGAGTTAAATCGCGTGACGCAGCCCTCAGTTGCAGACGGGGTCTTTCGACTCCGGCCTCGCGGTGCTCGCCCTCCGCTCAAGATGACCGCTACGGTGCTCGCCCTCCGCTCAAGATGACCGCTACTTTGCGCGCCCTCCCGCTCAAGATGCCTATGTTTCTCTGCGTCTCTGCGCCTCTGCGTTAAGTCCATACTCCATCGGATTTCACTATATTCGCGCGGTCTCATGCCCTTAAAAAATCTGCGTTAATCTGCGTTAATCTGCGTTAATCTGCGTTAATCTGCGGATAAATGCCGGGTTCATCGGGAGTTATTTGATGTAATCTTGGATCGTAAAAATCGGGATCACCATCCCGACAAAGATCGTGCCGATGAACCCTGCTATAGCGAAAAGCATGAGCGGCTCAGCCAGCGCCACCGCCATTTTCAATTGGCGATCCAGCGTGATCTCAGTCACGCCCGCCAGCCGCACCAGCTCCTGATCCAGTCGCCCGCTTTCCTCCGCCACAGCTATCATCTCCAGCGCCGAGCCCGCAAACAGCGCCCGGCAAGCCCCCAGACTGGCTCCCAGCGGCTCCCCTTTTTTAACCCGGGCGGTGGCGTCCGTAATCAGGTCGATCAGGATCTGGTTGCCGAGGGAACGCCGCGCCACCGAGAGCGCGCTCATGAGCGATACCCCAGCTCCCAACAACGTCCCCAGCATTCGACAAAAGCGCGCCATGGCGATCTGAGCCGCCAGCGGCCCCACCACTGGCAGTCGCAAAAGCCACGACTCCCAAAGGCGGCGGCTGCTTTCCCGGGCGATCCAGACGCGCCCGAAATAGATCCCGGCGGCAATTGCGCCCAGCAGATAGGCGCCGTAATTGCGGACCACGTTGCTGATCCCGACAATGGCAACGGTCAGCGCGGGCAGCGCTGCGTCGAATCCCGCAAACAGGGTTTGGAACCGTGGGATGAAGAAAACCAGCAGGAAGATGAGCACCGCGATGGCGAGGAAAAGTAACACAGCGGGGTAAACCATCGCGGCCACGACTTTGCCGCGCAGCTCCTTCTCCCGGGCCTGGAACTCGGCGATCTGCGCCAGCACCACGTCGAGAAATCCGCCCGCTTCGCCGGCTTCCACCATGGCCACATAGATCCGCGGAAAAACCTCCGGGGCGCGGTTCATGGCCTCCGCCAAAGGCACGCCGTCGATGACCAGGTCGTGGAGTTCACGCCATTTTACAGCCGCTACCGGATGCGCACATTCCTTATAAAGAATGGTCAGGGCCCGGCTCAGTGGGACGTGACCCGCCAGCAGGCTGGAAAGCGAGCGCGTGAAATCTTCCAGCGCGCTAAAGGGGACCCGCTTGGATTGGAACACGGCGCCGGGCGCGGCTTTGCCTGGGCGGTTGCCATTGGGACCGGGCGCCTCGCTCACGCGCACCGGAGTGAGGCCGCGCTCTTCCAGAAGCCGGGCAGCGTCCTGTCGGCCATTGGCGTCGAGCTGGCCTTCTAGGGATTGGCCGCCGCGGTCGATGGCTTTATATAAGAAAATCGCCATGGCATTACGGGATCGCCGCGTAACTTTCCGTGCTCTCGTCTTTGGACACCCGGAGCACTTCCGCCGGCGTGGTGATCCCTTCGCCCACTACACGCCAACCATCCTCGATCAACGTGCGCATGCCCTCGCGTCTGGCGCAGTCCTTGATTTCCACGCTCGAACCGCCTCGGAGCAGGATTTGGCGCGTGGCGCTGCTCATGGTCATGAGCTCGAAGATGGCGCGGCGACCGGTGTAACCAGTCATTCGGCAGCTCTTGCAACCGGTGGCGCGAAAGATCGTGGCATCGCGCAAGGCGCTCACTCGTTCCCGCAATGTTTGCGTGCGGACAGACGTGTCGAGTGCCTTGCACTCCGCGCATAGCACGCGCACGAGGCGTTGCGCCACCACAGCTTCCAGCGACGACGCCACCAGATACGGTTCCACGCCCATGTCCACGAGCCGCGTCAAGGCGCCCGGCGCGTCATTCGTATGCAATGTGGAAAACACCATGTGCCCAGTTAACGACGCCTGTACCGCTATCTGCGCGGTTTCCTGATCGCGAATTTCACCTATGAGCACCACGTCCGGATCATGCCGCAGTATCGCCCGCAGTCCCCGGGCAAAGGTCAGCCCGGCTTTTTCGGCAACCTGAATCTGGTTGATGCCCTTGAGCTGATATTCCACGGGATCTTCGATGGTGATGATTTTGCGCACCTCATCGTTGATGTGATGCAGCGCGCTGTAGAGCGTCGTGGTCTTGCCGCTCCCGGTCGGCCCCGTCACCAGCGCAATCCCGTGCGGCATCCCGAGCACATGCTCAAACAGTTGCCGCTCCCGGGGCGCCATCCCCATCCCGTCCAGCCCGATCATCCCTGCGTCCTGGCGCAAGAGCCGCATCACCGTCGCCTCCCCGTGCAGCATGGGAATCACCGAAACCCGGATATCGACCTCGGTGTTTTTGACCCGGATCTTGATGCGGCCATCCTGCGGGACGCGCTTCTCGGCGATGTTAAGGTTGCTGAGGATCTTGATGCGAGAAACGATGGCGGGCTGGAAACGCTTGATCTGCGTGGGAACAGGCACTTCCTGCAATAAGCCGTCGATCCGATAACGGATGCGCAGTTCGTGTTCAAATGGCTCCACATGCACGTCCGAGGCGCGCAATGAGATGGCGTCGCTGAGCACTTGATTCACAAAGCGGATGATCGAGGCGTCTTCGGCCGCCTTGTCCAGGTCGCCGGAATCCTCCTGATTCTCGGCCACGACCTGGAACCCTTCCTCCTGCTCGAGGCGGTTGAGTGTGTCGGCGCCGACGCCCAAATGTTTTTTGATCTCGCGCTGCAAGGCTTCGCTGGGAGCCAGCACCGGAGCCAGTTTCAGCGTGGTCAGGGAGCGCAGGCTGTCGAGCCCAGGCGTGGCGAAGAGCCTGCTGACCGCGATCTCGACGACACCGTCCTTTTCCTGCAAAGGCAGCAGCTCTTCTTTTAAAAGGATCCGCGCCGAGAACCGGGCCAGCAGGGCGCGGTCGGGCTCGATGTTGTCGAGGGTCGTGTATTGGAGGCCGTATTCCAGCGCCAACCACTTGAGCGCCTCCTCCTCGGTCTCAGCCTTGGCGTGGCCTCCGGCGGATTGGCGTCCGAGCGTTTCGGCGTCCCTGGCGGAGAGCTGAAAACGCGCCACCATGGCCAATAGCAAAGGCTGAGAGGCGTGGATTGAAGGGGAGGAGTCGCTCAAAGCCAGGGGGAAGAAGAGAGGGCGTGGCGTTGGCCGTTATTCCAGGATCCCGGAGGCAACGAGGACGGCTTCCTGGCGGACGGTGAGGACTTTGCGCAAGTCTTCGCGCAGAGCCTCGAGCTCGGTGGTCAATTTTTTGCGGTTTTCGCGCACGGCGTTGAGCTTGGCCTTGAGGTCGTCGGGGGTGGTGGCCTCGTTCTCCAGCGCCGCGCGCAGCGCCGTGCTCTCCGCTGCGCCCGGACGCGCTGCGGCTTCAGCGCTCGACTCATTGCCGCGAGGCCGCCCGCCGCCGCCGCCAAAACGCCCATACATCACGTCGCGTTGTTTGGCCTGCACTTTTTCCACTAAGGGCGCTATCGCGTTCCATTCCTCGTCGCTCAACTTTAACGATGCTTTGAGCCGTTCGTTCATCTTCTGCCGGAACTCCTCATACCCGCCCCATCTTTTCCCGTTTCCGCGCTCGTCAGTTTTTGTGGCGTCCTCAGGTTTTGCGGCGTCTTGCCCGCTGGCGCAAAGGTTGAAGGCGGCGAGGGCGACGAGCGTTGGGATCAGGAGTTTATAGGAAGTTTTCATTGGTTGATAGAATGCTGAGGGCTTTTTGCTGCGCCCCGAGAAACACGGTCAGTTCCGCCGGGCGTCGCCGAATGACAGGGCCCGGTTCTACGCGTGCATTGTTAGGAATCGGTTCGGATTCAGGGGGAGAATTGTTAAGAGTGCGTTAAGAAAAAGGGAAAACGCGGAAAGTGCAGGGGAAGTTATGAAGTATGAATGATGAGAATTCGCAGGCTCACCCTGTCACTTCGTCTTCCCCCCCACTTAACAAAGTGGAATTAGACACCTTCGGCGTAAAGAGGCCGAAGGCATTAGGCGCATTCTCCTCCTTTTAGGCGCCTCCGGCGTAAACTGCCTGCCAACATCGAAGCTTCAACAACCTCCTTGCTGGCGTTTGGGTATCTCCCCAGTTGCGGCAAACTTACCTGCGGCAAATTTACCTGGCCCCGGAGTTTCATACATGCGGCTACAGGCTGGGATGTCGGGGCGGGCTGAAATCGCCCAAATTCCAGAAGCGCAGAAGCGCGGGTGCAATCGATTAGAGCGTGTATGAGTGACCTGACCGCTCCGAAAGCCCAGCGCCCGCAGCATTCCCAGCCCCCCCAGCCCCCCCAGAAC
>JAYTYG010000330.1:0-2033 GCA_043742585.1 Spartobacteria bacterium | reverse complement strand
CCGAGGGCGATGCCGGTTACACCACTGTTTTCATCCGCGACAATGGGGTAGGGTTTGATATGGAGTATGCGGATAAACTCTTTGGCGTTTTCCAGCGGCTGCATCGCACCGACGAATTTGAAGGGGCCGGCATCGGCCTGGCCAATGTGCGGCGCGTCATTCAGCGGCACGGCGGAAAAACCTGGGCGCAAGGCTCTGTCGATGCCGGGGCGGCCTTTTTCTTCTCTTTGCCCAAATCTCAGGAAAGCTGATTATGACACTCCAGCGGATTTTATTGGTCGAAGATGATCCACGGGATGTGGAACTGACGCTCGCCGCGCTCGAAGAATACAACCTGGCCAATGAAGTCGTGGTCGCACGGGATGGCATCACCGCTCTGGACTTTCTTCGCCGCCAAGGGAAATTCACGAGCCGGCCCGAGGGCCATCCCGTCGTCGTGCTGTTGGACATCAAAATGCCCAAAATCAGCGGCCTCGAAGTGCTCCGCATCATCAAAGCGAATCCGCAACTCCAACAGATTCCGGTCGTCATGCTCACCTCCTCCCGCGAGGAACCGGACCTGAAAGAGAGCTACAAACTGGGCGTGAGCGCCTACGTGGTGAAGCCGGTGGATTTCCATAAATTCACCAGTGCCGTCAAGGAAATCGGCGTTTTTTGGGCCGCGGTCAATGAACCCCCGCCCGGAAGCGTTTCGAAACAGACGCAAATTTTTGACTGAATATGGAAAAAAACCGAATCCTGCTCGCCGATGATGATGATAATTTCCGCGAAACTGCGGCCTCCTTTCTGCGCCAGGCGGGTTACGATTGCAGTTGCGCCCCGGATGCCGCCACCGCCGCGCAACTGCTCGGAGCCTCCGAGTTCGACCTGCTCATTTCCGACATCGAAATGCCCGGCAACCATAATCTCGAATTGATTCATCACCTCGCGTGCATCGCCCGAGGTTTGCCCTGCATCCTTCTGACGGGCCACCCCACCGTGCAGACCGCCATCCAGTCCGTGCAACTTCCGGTCGTGGCCTACCTCGTCAAACCGCCGAAGCCGGACGAATTGCTCGAAGTAGTGCGCCAATCGATCGAGCGCTTCCACACCTACCAGGCCGTGGCCGCGAATCGCCAGCGGCTTGAAGAATGGTCGCGCGACCTGGGGCGCATCGAGGAACTCCTGCGCCAATCTCACGGCGAAACCGCCACGGCTTCGGTCGATGACTATCTGGCGCTGACGTTTCAAAACCTCCTCGCTTCTTTGCTGGACTTGCGCAAGACCATGGAGGCCCTCGGTCAGCAGGAAGGCAAGAGCGGAGCCTTGGCCAAATTCCCGCTCGTGGAAGCGTTGAAAGAAACCGTCGAAGTTCTCGCCAAATCCAGGCAATCCTTCAAATCCCGGGAACTGGCCGAACTGCGTCGCAAACTGGAAGCGCTCATCCAGGCGAAGTGATTGCACGCCACTCATCGGCTGGAGAGCGGTGAGGATGCGGGGGACAGCTCCTGTAAACCCTGGCGCTTTCACATTTTTCAAAAAAGAAATTAACTCTTCTGATTTCCTGTCGATAGCTTTCCTCGGAAGGCTCGCAACATGGTTGTGAGCAGCTTTCTCGGGCAGGCGTAAGGGCCTGCAAGTCGAAGGCACAATTGAATCACCCGCTCTCGGAGCACGGTGATTCGGTTGTGCCTTTTTTGTTTTTCGGAATGCAGTTATGAATTTGAAAAGATGGAATGACCTGACTGTGACCGCGCAGCGCTGGTTGCGCCCACGCTGCCCCGGGGTCCATCGCGCCATCCAGGGCATCCTCTGCGTGCTGTTGAGCGCGAGCGTGGCGGCGCCAGTGCGGGCCGCGGGTGCGGAAGTTTCCTTGACCAAGGAGCAACAGCTAAAGGCCGCCTATGTCTTCAACCACGGCTTCACCACCAAGAAGGACGGCCACGGCTTCGTCCTGCACAGCGGGGCCAACGCGGCGAAAGAGTTGGGTGGCTCGATCACTTTGACCAGCGACGGGACCGGCTGCGGCGCGACCTTCACGCTGGAACTGCCGG
>JAYTYG010000329.1:0-2142 GCA_043742585.1 Spartobacteria bacterium | reverse complement strand
CGCGCGCCTTCCTGGTGGCCGTAAATGGTCTTCACTGTGCTGTCGATGTCCAGGATCCATTGCTGGCTCAATACCGGTTCGATACAGGCCCGCAGCTCGTCCGCCAGCCACTCGTTCCCCTTGGTCTCGTCGATACGCCGCATCGCACTGCGCAACACATCCTCGCTCACCGTGCCGCTCATCCCCAGCAGCTGCGGATTGAGCGTATCCCCTCGGACCGCGTTGATATGGGCATAGCGCCAATGTCCACAAAGGATTGAAAGTGTGGCAGTGCCCAACACGTCCACCACCGAACTGCCACGGTTGCCCGTATAGCTAAGAGGGCAGTTCTTCAGCAACCCATCCCAAGCGCCCGCCGGAGTGAAGGGACTGAGCAAAGAAGATTAATTGGCCCTCCCTCGTTGTCGGGGATTCATCATCAAACTCCGCAAAATAGCGCCCGCCAGGCGTGTCCACCGGCCATCCCCGCAGCGTCCAAGTGGATCCAAAACAGACTCACCTGCGGGGTGGGTGCAAATAGGGGGCTGCGTTTGTTGCATGTCCCACTAAAGCAGCCAGTTACGCATGAATTTACACAACTCCATCGCCGCTTTTAGGCTAACCGTTGCGCCGACTGACATTCCTATTTGGCGCGTCGCCTTGAATGAGTCCCCGGACGCGGCACCGGAATACGCCATGCCGAACCAGTCGTGCCCGTGGTGGCTGATTCGCGAGGATTTTCTCCAGCTTGAGCTTCACAGTCCGGCGGCGCTCACCGGGCACCGGTACGGATGGATTGGGGTCGCGCCCGCGACTGGTAAGATATTTGTCTATGCGTTTACGATGTAGTCGGCAAACGCGGTTAATTTTGAATTAAATACGCCTATGTGTGCGATGCTTATATTGCTTCCGATAGTTATATTAATCCTGGTCTCTCTGATAAATACGGTGGTTCAGCTATGTCTCTATGCGAAACATAGGGATCCGCGACGCTTGAAAAACATCGGGCTCACTTGGCTGATTCCTGTCGCACCCATTTCGTTGATTGCATTTCTATGCCTCGTTGGGTGGTTTAATAGCAAGACCGAGGTGAAGAGAGATAGAATCATTGGCGATTATGTAATCGATACAAAATTCTATCCTGGGGAAAACGCCAAGTGGCAGAAAAAGCATTATAGATTCACTGTCTTTCCAAACAGCACATTGATTTTCTACGAAAGACTTGATGACGGCACTGAGAAGAAATATCGAGGAGATATCACCTGGGCTAATGAGGGCGTGGAGAAATTTTCCGTCAAGATGCGGGATACTCAGGCGCTCGTCGATCCGCATCCTGTCTTATATAGAGATCGCTTTGGCTTTCATTATGTCTTTAGGACGAAGGTGTATGGGGATATGTTCTATACAAAGGTGGGTCGGCTCTTTCGCATGGGCAAAGTGGAACTGCGCACTGCGGAATTGCTCGATGCGCGCGCGGCCTTCGAGCTTCTCAAAAACACCCGACAGCACGGCAGCGTCAAAGTGCGGCTGCAGGAACAATTCGACGCCACCAAGGTCAATGCCCTCAAGACCTTTCATCACGATTTCTTCGACCGGGGCAATGGCGGCACCGACGCCCGTTCGGTCGGTCAATTTAGCGGCGAGGCCTTTGCTGCCGAGGCCCGAGATCTCGCTGTGTTGCTGGATCAGGTCTCCCGCTACGCCTTTTTGGAACCGCTGCGGCCCATAGCCGCGCGACTGACCGCGCTGGCGGAAAAAGATTACACCTACCTCATCAATCAACTGGCGGAATACCAGGACGACTTGCTCACCGCAAAAGACGATGTGCTCTCCCCTCTGAAGGCCTTCATGCACGGCCCGCAACGCGCCGCTTATTTCCTCCGGAGCGCGTGGATCGCGAGAATCCAACCCGCTACAAGCAAAAGCGCGCCGAGCAACTGGCAGACAATTTTGCCGGAGCCCTTTTGATGCCCGCGGATGAGATGCGTTCGCGTTGGGAGAAGCGCACAATATCCGACGAGGCTCAGACATCCTGACCTGCCGGGAAAGTGCTTGATCTCAATCTGACATATTTGAGCCGGAGCGAGGTGCCTGGGTGGCAGGTTTGGGTCTCGTTAAGTTCGGTGCAGAGCGCTGCGACGGTGGCGTCGTGAATGGGATTGG
>JAYTYG010000328.1:0-7181 GCA_043742585.1 Spartobacteria bacterium | reverse complement strand
GTCGACGGGCGGGTCGATGAACGCTTCGACGAACGACGGGAACGCAGCGCCGAGTGTCGCCGCCACTGTCAAACCCCCAACCAGCAATGGCTCCATAATCGCCAGCGCTTCACTCGTCAAGCATTCCAGTCCTGCCACGCCCGCTCCATCGACTGCCGCCGTGGCGCCCATTTCCGGAGCGCATGTGCATCAGGTGAAGTCCGGCGAAACGCTGGCGAAAATCGCCACGCTTTACGGGGTGTCGAGCGCTGACCTAGAGGAAAGCAACGGGGCTAAAAATGTGGCCACTTTGCGCGCAGGCCAGATCCTGAACATCCCCAAAGTCAAAACAGCGGGGCAACCAGTGAAGGACGCAGTGGTTAAAAAAACCGAGGCCGCGCCGAAGGTGGCGGCCACTGCGAAGCCCGGGGCGAAAACCTATGTGGTGGCCAAGGGGGACAATCCGCTGACGATCGCGCGGAAACTCGGGGTCAACCAAGAGGAGTTGCTCAAGCTCAACAATATTGAGGACCCGAAGAAGTTGCAGCCTGGCCAAACATTGAAAGTGCCAGCGTCCAAGAAAAACTGAGGACCGGGTTTTTCCACATGCAAAGGCAGAGCGTCTACTATCTGGTCATGGCGGTCGCGATACTTATCGTGATCGGATGTGTGATGCTATTTAGCACGAGCGCCTTTGCGCTCGATAGCCACGGCAACCCGAACTTCTTCATTAAGCGCCAGTTCCTGTGGTTGGCCGTGGGGTTTGTGATCTGCGTGGTGTCAGCCAATGTCGACTATCATTTCTGGCAGCGCTCCTGGTGGATTTGGTTCAGCCTCTCCGCTTTTCTGCTGTTGCTGTGCTTTGTGCCGCCGATCGGCCAGCGCATCAACGGCTCGGCGCGCTGGCTCAATTTGAGGGTCGTCTCGTTTCAGCCTTCGGAGATGGCCAAGTTCGCGGCGGTGGCAGCTTTGGCGTGGTGGTTTGCCAAGGAAGAGACCAATGCCAAAAGCTTTCTAAAGGGATTTGTCGCGCCAATCGCCGGGACCGCCATCCTCATGGGCTTGATCGCGCCCGAAGTGGATATGGGCAGCACCGCTTTGATTGCCTCGACCATGTTCACCATGATGTTCGTGGCAGGCACCCGGCTTTTATACATCGCCCCGATTTTTGCGGGCGGCTTGGGGGTAATGCTGCGGATCGCCACGCATATCGGGGAACGGCACGCCCGGTTGATGGCGTTCATGGATCTCGAAAAATACAAGGAAGGCGCCGGCCTCCAGCAATACCAAGCATTGATCGCGTTTGGCTCCGGCGGAGTGGAAGGGCTGG
The DNA here is from genome assembly GCA_043742585.1 of Spartobacteria bacterium. Classification (GTDB taxonomy): domain Bacteria; phylum Verrucomicrobiota; class Verrucomicrobiia; order Chthoniobacterales; family Chthoniobacteraceae; genus CAIURC01. The sequence goes on along the minus strand of JAYTYG010000328.1, from coordinate 5,872 downwards.
GCCTGGGCAATGGCCGGCAGAAAATGGCTTATCTGCCGTTTGCCCATACCGATTTCATCTTCCCCATGGTCGGTGAAGAACTCGGGCTGCGTTGCACCTTGCTGATCGTCTTTTGCTACGTGGTCATCATTATTTGCGGGTCGCTGATTTCCATCAATGCGCGGGACAGATTTGGCATGCTCATGGGCTTCGGGATGGTGGTGATTATCTCCCTCCAGGCAGCACTCAACATCGGAGTCACCACGGCGCTTCTACCCAATAAAGGGTTGCCATTGCCGTTGATTAGTTATGGCGGTTCGAACCTTGTTTTCTGTCTGTTTTGTGTCGGGATTCTCATCAATATTTATCGGCAGGGGTTGAGCGAGAAGCGCGATACCACCAGCCTTCGGATTCAGCTTAAAACCGAGCCGCGCCGTTTCGGGTTGCGGATCTGAGCGGGGTTTTTCAACTGGGGACTTAAGGTCATGAAAATTGTCATCGCAGCCGGCGGCACCGGTGGCCATTTGTTTCCAGGCTTGGCTGTGGGCGAGGTGCTCCTGGCTCGCGGGCATGAGGTTCTGGTGTTGATCTCCGAAAAAGAAATCGACGCTCTCGCCACGGCTGGTCGCACCGAATTCCGTTTTGAAAAATTGCCCGGCATCGGCTTGCCGAAAATCTTCTCCTTCGCCTTCCTCGGTTTCTTGCGCCGGTTTAAATCCGGGCTCGATCAATGCCAGGATCTATATCGCGACTTCGCTCCGGATGCGGTGCTGGGCATGGGCGGTTTTACATCCACCGCGCCGATTCTGGCGGGCCGGCGTCGCAGGGTGCCGACCTTCGTGCACGAGTCGAATGCGATTCCTGGCAAGGCCAACCGGCTCAACGGGCGCATGGCCAGCGCGGTGCTGCTCGGGTTCGAAGAGTGCGCCCGCTATTTTCCAAAGGCCCACTGCATCGTCACCGGAACGCCCGTGCGCGCTTCCTTGGCGCAGCGTTTGGATAAGGCCCAGGCGTTGAAGGCTTTCGGGCTTGAGCCGGGCCGGAAGACGCTGTTTGTGATGGGCGGCAGCCAGGGGGCGCAGGGGGTGAATCGGGCGTTGGCGGCGGCTGTGGGGACGCTGAAAGATGCGGCGCTCCAGATCATTCATCTCACGGGCAAGCAGGATGAGGCGCTGATGCGGGAGGCGTATTCGAGGGCAGGGCTGCCGGCGTATGTGGCGGCGTTCCATCATCATATGGAAGAGGCCTATAGCGCTGCGGATCTGTGCATCGCGCGATCCGGGGCGGCCAGTCTCACGGAGCTTTCGCACTTTGGGCTTCCGAGCATTTTGATCCCGTATCCGCATGCGGCTGAGGATCATCAAACTTTCAATGCGAAAGTCTTTGATCGCGCGGGCGCGGCAACGCTATTGAGAGAGAGCGAAGTCACCGGAGAGCTGCTGGCCAAAGAACTCCTTGGTCTGGTGGAGAATCCAGTGCGTCTGAATGAGATGGCGGCCCGCAGCAGTGGGCTGGCGCCGCATGAAGCGGCCGAGCGCGTGGCGGAGACGGTTCTAAAGGCGTGTAAAGGGCGGCTTTAAAATGCGATTTGCGCACGCGCGTTTTGCCCTCCCGATCCGTTGAATTTAATAACCAAGAAACCCAAAGTCACTGATGGATAAAGGCCCAGTCCTCGCAGAGTTACTCTGCGGTGGTGCGTTGAAAATTCACCTCATCGGTGTTGCCGGCTCAGGCATGAGCGGCATCGCCGGCTTGCTCATCGCGCTTGGGCATCGGGTCAGCGGCTCGGACAAGGTCGCCAATGTCGAGGTCGATCGTTTGAAAATGCTCGGCCTCGAGTTCCATCAGGGTTCCCAGCCTGCCGCAGTCGAGCGCGCCGATTTGGTGATCTATTCCTCGGCGATTCGCCCGGGCCATCCGGATTTCGATGCCGCCCGGCATTTGGGCGTGCGTATGGCGCGCCGGGCCGAAGCTTTGGCGGCGGTGATGAAAAGCAAACGCGGCATCGTGGTGGCGGGCATGCATGGAAAGACCACCACCTCGTCGATGGCCGCCCATGTCCTGCGCATTGGCGGCGTTCAGCCCTCGCATTATGTCGGCGCGGAAATTCCCATCTTGGGCACCAACGCGCATTGGGATGAGGCCGGTGAATATTTTGTGGCCGAAGGCGATGAAAGCGATGGGAGCCTGGCGCTGTATGAGCCGGAGCACGCCATCGTGCTCAATATCGAGGAAGAGCATCTGGATTATTACAAGGATCTGGATGCGATCGAATCTGTCTTTCGGCAGCTCCTGAGCCAGACCCGGGGTCATGTTTTCTATTGTGCCGACGATTCCCACGCGACCCGGGTTTGCTCGGTGCATCCCGGCGCCATCTCCTATGGGGAATCGCGCACGGCGTTCTATCGGTTTGACGATGTCCATGCCAAAGATTTCCAGTCCCATTTCCGGGTCTTGCGCGGAGGCGAACCCCTGGGGGCGGTGACACTCAATGTGCCGGGCCGGCATAATGTCAGCAATGCGATGGCGGCGATTGCGCTGGCGACCGAGCTGGGCGTGCCGTTCGCTAAAATCGCAGAGGCGCTGGAGAGTTTTCGCGGGGCGCGCCGGAGGTTTGAGATCAAGTATAGGAGTGATCGCTACATGATAGTGGACGATTACGGGCATCATCCGAGTGAAGTGCGAGCGACATTAGCCACCGCGCGTAATACCGGGCGTAAGCGGGTGTTGGTGATGTTTCAACCGCATCGTTACACGCGGACCTTGGCACTCAAGGAAGAGTTCGGCCGCGCTTTCGGGGACGCTTCAGCCGTGGTGATCACCGATGTCTATGCCGCCAGTGAGGTGCCGATTCCCGGCGTCAGTGGACAGACACTCGTCGACGAAATTTTGCGGGGCGGCCATGAGCACGCCATCTATCAGCCCGATCGTCGGAAGCTGGCGCAGGAGATCGGCCAGATGCTTGAGCCTGGAGATTGCGTGGTGAGTTTGGGGGCGGGCAATATTCACGAGTCGGTGGCCCTGCTGGCCCGGGATGTCGCGGTGCTCGAAGAGCTCCAGGGTGTCATTGGCGTGGGCTCGGTGCGGCTTTACGAGCCCATGGCAAAGCATACCACCATGCGCGTCGGTGGCCCGGCTCAGTTCTGGGCGGAGCCGGAAACTGAGGAGGGTTTTGCGCGCCTGGTTCGCTACTGCACCGAGCGCGCCCTGCCGCTCATGGCCATCGGGCGTGGTTCAAATCTTTTGGTTCTCGACGGGGGCATTCGCGGAGTGGTGGCGCATCTGGCCAAGGGCGAGTTCCGCCGGTTGGAAGTGCGCGAGGGCCAGATCACCGCCGGGGTGGGGCTGAAGCTTAAGGAAGTGGCTTATGCGGCGAGGGACGCGCAGATCGGCGGGTTCGAGTGGATGGAAGGCATTCCCGGGAACGTCGGTGGAGGTTTGCGCATGAACGCAGGGGCCATGGGTGGCGAGACTTTCGATCAAGTGGTCAGTGTGCGATTTGTGGATCGGCACGGAGAGTTTCACACCAAAACCACAGCGGAGCTCGATGTGCATTATCGGCACGCAGGCGCGTTGGTGGAAAACTATGCGGTGTCTGCCACATTCAAAGGGCCGCCGAGCACGCCGGAGGAGATCGAGCGCCTGCTCGAAGCCTCTCAATCCAAGCGGCGTGCCAGTCAACCCAAGGAATCGAGCTCCGGTTGCGTCTTTAAAAATCCCGGCCCGATTGCCGCCGGAAAACTCATTGATGAGCTGGGTCTGAAAGGGCAGCGGGTCGGCCATGCGCGGGTGTCTGAGCTGCACGGGAACTTTATCGTCAATGAAGGCGGGGCGAAGGCGGCTGATATACTGGCGCTCATTGCTCAGATCCGGGAGCGGGCGCTGAGTGAGCGCGGGATCACGCTTGAAACTGAAGTGCAGATTTTAGGTGAGGATGGCGGCTTTAATGAATAAATCTCTCAATGAATCTATGCGTGAATCTATATGTCCGGCCCGCCTGGACTGGCCTGCGTATGGAGCGTTGGAAATGCGCACGCAGGATTTCATGAAATATATCGCACCGAATAATACATGCGGCACGCGAGTTGCGTGGCGTCTTTTTTCTCCGCTCTTTCCTCATGTTTGATTGCCTAAATAAATCGATAGCCGTGCTCATGGGTGGCCCTGGGTCCGAGCGTAAAGTCTCGCTCAAATCCGGCGAGGGTGTCGTGCAGGCCTTGCGGGAACTGGGTGCAACGGTGATTCCTGTGGATGTGCTCGGGCCGGACTTTGAAATCGGGCAGCCGGTGGAGATCGCGTTTAATGTGATTCACGGGACATTTGGCGAGGATGGCCAGCTTCAAAGGATTCTCGAATCTAAAGGAATTTCTTATACAGGCGAAGGCGTGGCAGGCAGTGAGCTGGCGATAGATAAGATTGCCACTAAACAGCGGCTGCTGGAGCGCGGTGTGCACACCGCCGGGTTTGAAATTTTGCGCGATGGCGCCCAGCCGACTCTGTCGGCGCCTTATGTGATTAAAGCCCCGCGCGAAGGCTCCAGCGTCGGCGTCTTTATCGTGCATGAACCGGGCGAAGCCGCCGCCGCATTGCGCCAGGCGCAGGAGTTCGGGACGGAACTCCTGGTGGAAAAGTTTGTGGCTGGCCGGGAATTGACCATTGGGATCGTGGGCGACCTGACGCTGCCGGTGATTGAAATTGTGGCGAAAAAGGACTTCTACAATTTCGAGAATAAATATCCCTTCCTGAATCCCAACGCGGCGGGAGCGGACCATTATTGTCCGGCGGCATTGAGTCCGGAGCTCACAGCGCTGGTGCAGCGCACGGCGTTGGCCGCGCATCGGGCGCTGGATCTGGAAGTTTATTCGCGGGTGGACATTCTCCTGACCGCGGCTGGCGAGCCCTTCGTTCTTGAGATTAACACCATCCCCGGCATGACTCCCTCCAGTCTCCTGCCAGAGGCTGCCGCAGCTCTCGGGATCAGCTACCCGCAGCTTTGCGCCCGGATTATTGAACTTTCCCTGTCTCGTCTTAGCCCCTGCCATGAATAACAGTCGCGTCCGGAATCAGCGCGTTTCAAGTACCCGTCAGCGCAAGCAACAGCATTTGCTGGAGGTGACCGTACGCCATGACATGGCTGTGGCTCAACGCAACCGGGCCATCTTGTTTTTTACGTTCAAGTTCCTCTTCCTCTGCGCCCTCGTCGGCGGCGCTTACTTCGGTGGAAAAGAAGGGTTGCGCCGCTTCCTGTGGGAAAACCCCGACTACTATTTGACCGATGTCCGCGTTTCCACGGACGGCTCGCTCACCAGGGATCAAATCCTCAGCACCGGCGGGATCGTCGAGGGTCGCAATATTTTCAAGCTCGATCTCTGCAAAGCTCAGGCCGCCCTGGCCGAGTTGCCGCAGGCTGAACGCGTCGAGGTCGCCCGCGTTTTGCCTAATCGCGTGAATATCAATATCATCGAGCGCCGTCCGATCGCCTGGGTGACTGCCAAGCCCGATGAAGATCCGTCCGCCTCGGAGAAGGCGTTTTTGATCGATGTCCGGGGAATCGTGATGCGCAGTAAAACGATACTGCCCGAGTATATGCATCTGCCGGTGATCTCCGGGGTGGCGGTGGATAACCTGGCCGCTGGGCAGCAGGTGCAGAGCATAGAGATGCAAGCGGCGTTGGAGCTGGTGCGGCTGAACGCGGATAGCACGAGATTTCAAGCGCGCAACATTGATTTAACGAAAGGTTATTGCCTGTCTGTGACCGATCGCACCCATGCCCGCATCACGTTCGGGCTCGATCGCGTGGATCTTCAGCTCGAACGCCTCAACCGGTTGCTCGATCATCTGGAACCCACGCATCGCGAAATTCAGACGGTTAATCTGCTCGTGGAGCACAATA
>JAYTYG010000327.1:0-7324 GCA_043742585.1 Spartobacteria bacterium | reverse complement strand
GCTAAGCGGATTTCTTCGCGGCAAAACCAAATTCGCGCTCCCTGATCAGCCCCGCCTGCCAAAAACCACCCCAAGCATGGACCCTGCCGATCACTACTGAACCGCATGTTCGCAGCACAATCCCTGCCGATCACTACTGGGTTCAGGGTCAGAACAGAATTTTTGTTTGAGGTGCAACTGATTTTTGGACCATTTTGTTGTTTTATTTTACTGAGAGAGCCAGCTGGGGGATCCATCGGTGGTCTGTGATCCAACGATTTACCTGCAGGGTCAATGTTAACCCTGCAGGTGAACAGACGTCTGAAGTGAGCACGTTGCCAAGGCGCCCGCCAGAAGCCGAGAAGCTGCGCTCAGACGTGTCACTTTAAAAGTTCCGATTGGATAAACCATTCGATGGCCAGAACCACTTTGATTGGGGAAGGTATATGTGTGCCAGGCGGTAATGGATCGAGCACCAGTAGAAGCAACTCCGCCTCAGGGCAAACGCTGTGAGCTTCCACAAGGGCGCGCAGCTCCCTCTCTAAGGTTTCCGGGGCGCTGGCGTTCGCGCAGACTTGAAGTAGAAGGGTATTACCAGCCGCATCGATGGCGTGAAAATCGATCTCTTTGCCCTGCGGAGTTCGAAAGTAGGCGACCTCATTGCCGCAGCGGAGCAATTCGACGAACACCGCCGCTTCAAGCGCATGCCCGGTATTGGCTTTCCCAACGCGCTCATAGATAGGAATAAGCCCGTGATCGATTGGGTAAGCCTTGCGCGGGTTGACCATCCGTTGGCGCTCCGAAGCGGTGAAGAGCGAGGTGGTGCGGATGAGGAACGCATCTTCAAAGTACCCGAGGAAAGCGTGAAGGCTGTCTTTGGAACTGGCGAGGCCTTGACTTTTTAAGGTGTCATAAAACTTCTGAATGCTGAATGGCGCGCATGGACTCCCCAACAGATGACGCTGTAACCAGCGCAAAGCGACAGGATTGGAAACGCCATGTCGCTCAATGACATCCCGGAGGACAGCTACATCAACATATCCCTGCAAGAGCGGCCGGCGATCCGCAGCTTCGAGTCCTTGCGCGTCTGGAAAGCCGCCCTCAGCGAGATAGGTGCGGAATGCCTTTTCTAAATTAGATCGCCGAGCTTTTGGCAGCTGCTGCCACGCCTTTTCCGGCAGCAGATCTTGATGAAGCAATGCCTCGCGAAAGCTGAATGGGAAAACCGTAACCTCCATCGCTCGACCGCGCATACTGGTATGCACTTCCCGGCTGAGCATCGAGGCGGAAGAACCCGATATAAATAGCCTGATCTTTTCCGTGTCGAGTATCCGCCGGACGAAAGTCTCCCACCGCGGGACGGTTTGGATTTCGTCGAGGAACAGTGTGACCTTCGCCTTATCTCTGAATTGCGGATGCAGCTTGAAATACTCCTCAAGCAGAAATGACAAATCAGAGACCTCGATTCCAGCGAGGCGATCATCCTCAAAGTTCAGGAAAATTAAGGATTCCCTGGGTGCCCCCGCTGCAAGCAGGTCGGCAAAAGTCTGCCAGAGAAAGCAAGACTTCCCACTGCGGCGCATGCCGATAACTGCGCAAGCTTTCCCGGGAACCTTCGGAAGCCGGATTTCCCGCCGGGTGAGCTTTGGGATTTCGGCCACCAAAGCATCAGCCAGCTTGGCCCTAAGAGTGTTTCGAATATCTCCTTCCATAAAGGAGAAGAATCAATCAATTTATCCTTTGTGCAAGGATGAACTACCGGCGTGCCCGATAACATCAACGTAGGACGAATTCGATGCCCGGCGAAAATGCACGAAACAGCAATCGATTGGCCTCAATGATTGTAGCCATTTCTAACTGAAACTCCGACGGGCTTCACCGAATATTCACCTAAACACTTCTGTAAATCCCTCAATCTCTGTGCTTTCTGCGTTCTTTGCGGCCAAGCATTTCCGCTTTTAGGATTACTGGAAGCGGTAGCATCGTTTCCGGGGGGCGGCGTGTCGGAAGGCGAAATTGTGGCGCTGTTGGTGGCGCAAAAAGCGCTCGGTCAATATCGCGGGACGCCCTACGAGCAACCGCTCAAGCGGGCTTTTCAAAAGATCGCCGAGAGCCTGCAGGACCGCGTGTTATTTCAATGGGAGGAGATCACCTTTGAATATCGCAAGCTCAGCAGTGCCGGATGCGAAGCACGCCTTCGGAAATCCAAGCCGCAGAGAACACAGAGAGCACAAAGAAGCTCTGGGTTTCCAGTCTCTGTGATCTCTGCGATCTCTGCGGTTAAATACGCCCTCTCCGGCAAGGTGAGCGCGGTTTGGGGGCGGGTGCTGAGAACCCTGGGCTACTTGAGCTGCTCGGGATTGAGGGCTTGGAGGGCTTTGGGCAGGAAGATGCCGTTTTCGCGGATCACCTTACCGTCAAAGGCAATGGTGCCGCCGCCGTAATCTTCACGCTGGATGTTCACCAAATCCCAGTGCACCTGGGAGCGGTTGCCGTTGTCAGCCTGCTCGTAGGCCTGGCCCGGGGTGAAGTGGAAGGAACCGGAAATCTTTTCATCAAAGAGGATGTCGCGCATCGGGTGCAGGACATAGGGATTGAAGCCGATGGCGAACTCCCCGATGTATCGCGCGCCGGGATCGCTATTGAGGATTTCGTTAAGTTTCTCGGTGTGATTGGCAGTGGCTTCCACCACTTTGCCGTCTTTAAAGGCCAGCCGGACCTGATCGAAGGCCGTGCCCTGGTAAATGCTGCCGGCATTATAACTGATGTGGCCTTGCACGGAGTTTTTCACAGGGGAAGTGAAGACCTCGCCGTCTGGAATATTGTAATGGCCGCCGCTGGTGACGGCTGGGATGCCCTTGATCGAAAATCGGAGATCGGTGCCTGGCCCCTTGATCTCGACGCGATCGGTCTTATTCATGAGGGCCTGGAGAGCGTTCATGCCGGGAGTCATTTTCGAGTAATCCAACGTACAGACGTCGAAATAGAAGTTCTCGAACTGCTCGGTGCTCATGCCCGCTTGCTGGGCCATGGAGGGGCTGGGCCAGCGCAAAACGCACCAGCGGGTGCGTTTGACCCGCCAATCGAGGAGCGGCTTGAGGAGCTTCCCCATCATCTTCATTTTCTCGGCTGGCACATCGGACATTTCCGTCACGTTATGGCCGCCGCGAATCGCGATGTAGGCCTGCATCTTCTTCATCTGGGCCAACTGGATGGTGTTGGTGAACTCCAGTTGCTCGGCCTGCGCCCCGAGGGCCATCTCCCGGCTGACGCGCGAATGATAGGTCTGCACAAAGGGGATCGCCCCGACTTGCCGCGCCGCCCGGATGAGGGCGATGGTCATTTCATCGGGAATCTCATGGGCGTCGATGAGGACTTTGTCACCCGGAATGAGCTGGGTGGAATGAGTGACGAGGAGACGGGCAAGTTTATCGTAGCGCGGGTCGTGCATAGGAAGGAAAGGAGGAAAGGAGGAATTATGAATTATGAAGGGTGAGTTATGAAGGATGAAAGAGAAGAAGGCGCGGACTTAACGGCACCTGCGTTCTCCGAATTTTCATCCCACATCCCTCATCATTCGGGCGCCTTTGGAGGTGCGCTTGTAAAAAGGAGTCGGAGATGCGCCCGGCGGGGCGCGGAAACGGGATTATTTTGAAGGGGAATCCCCGTTTCCCGCGAGAGGCGGCTGGAAATTCTGGCGTTGCCCGCTAGGGTGCCGCCCTTATGTCGATTTGGAATCTAGCCCACCCCTGGTTACGCGAACTCGTTGCTTATGAGCCGGGGAAGCCCATTGAAGATGTCGCCCGCGAACTTGGGCTGGAGCCCACGCAGATCATCAAGCTGGCCTCGAACGAGAATCCCCTGGGCCCGTCCCCAAAGGCGCTCACCGCCATGCATGAGGCGCTGGAACGCTCCCACTTTTATCCCGATGGCGGCGGTTATTATCTCCGCGAAGCCATCGCCCAAAAAGTCGCGCTCAAACGCGAAAACATCATCCTCGGCTGCGGCTCGAACGAAATCATCGAGTTCATCGGGCACGCCTTCCTTCGGCCCGGCGACGAAATCATCACGGCGCGACATTCCTTTGTGGTGTATAAACTCATGGCGACGCTCTTTGGCGCCATTACAGTGGAGGTGGCCGACCCCGGGTTCGCGCACGATCTGGACGCCATGGCGGCCGCCATCACGCCAAAGACCCGGGAGATCTTTATCGCCAACCCGAACAACCCCACCGGCACCCTGGTTTCGCAGGAGGAGATCGACCGTTTTATGGCCCGGGTGCCCGACCACGTCGTCGTGGTTTTCGATGAGGCGTATCACGAATTCCTCGAGACCCCGCCCGATACCCTGAAATACGTCCGCGCAGGGCGCAACGTGGTTGTGCTGCGGACTTTCTCGAAAATCCAGGGCCTGGCCAATTTGCGGATCGGCTACGGGATCGCGAATCCGGAGCTGATCCAGGCGCTGCAAAAAACGCGGCAACCCTTTAACGCCAACGGCATCGCGCAGGCGGGAGCGCTGGCGGGATTGCTGGACGAAGAGCATCAGCGCAAAACGCGTGAAATCACGATAACCGGGCGGAATTGGATGCAGGGCGAGTTTACGGCGATGGGACTGGAGTTCGTGCCGAGCTTTGCGAATTTCATCCTGGTCAAAGTGGGCGACGGCAAAGCGCTGTTTAACACCTTGATGAAGAAGGGCGTGATTATTCGCGATATGGCCGCTTACGGTTTGCCGGAATGGATCCGCGTTTCCATTGGCACTCAGCCCCAAAACGCACGCTTTCTCGCGGAGTTACAGGCTTTTCTCGCCCTCACCGCCTGAGCTCATGAACGACACCATTGCCGCCATTTCCACCGCTTTCGGCGAGGGCGCCATCGCCATCGTCCGACTCAGCGGACCGCGCGCGGTGGCGATGGCTGACGCCGTTTTTGTCGGCAAAACCGCGCCCAGCCAAGCCCAGGCGCGGGTGCAACAGTTCGGGAGCCTGAGCGATCAGGGGCGGAAACTGGATGACGTGCTACTGAGCGTGCACCGCGCGCCGCATAGTTATACAGGCGATGACGTTGTGGAGATTAATTGCCACGGCGGCATCCTCATCAGCCGTAGCATCCTGGAGCTCTTCGTCCGCGCCGGGGCGCGGGTGGCCCAGCCCGGGGAATTCACCCAGCGCGCTTATCTGGCGGGTAAAATGGATCTCACCCAGGCCGAAGCGGTCATGGATCTGATATCCGCGCAGACCGAACTGGCGTTGCGCGCCGCCACCGAGCAGCTCGAAGGCCGGCTCGGGGAGCGGGTCCGGACGTTGCGGGACGGCTTGATCGAGGTGCTGGCGCACGTGGAGGCGTATATTGATTTTCCGGAAGAGGACATCGATCCGCAAACTGGCCAAGCGCTTTTATCCAAACTCGTGACGGTGGAAGCCGCCGCCCAAGCGCTGCTGGCCACCGCCGGGCAGGGCAGGATTTTGCGCGAAGGCGTGCGCACCGTGATCTACGGGGCGCCCAATGTGGGGAAATCCTCCCTGCTCAATCTCCTGCTCGGCTGCGAGCGGGCCATTGTCAGTGCGCGCCCCGGGACCACGCGCGACGTGATTGAAGAGGTCATCAATCTGCGGGGACTCGCCCTGCGCCTGGTGGATACGGCCGGAATCCGCGAGTCAGACGATGAGATAGAGAGGGAAGGCATGGAGCGCACACAGGTCCAAGTCCTGCGCGCGGATCTGGTGCTGCACCTCGTGGATGCCAGTGCCCCGATGCCCGCCGATTTTGAGAAATTGTCCCACACCGCCGGTGGCGCCGGCTGCGCGGCTGGCCCCGGTGGCGTAGGCAGCGCAGGCGCGGCGGTTCTTTTGCTCCTGAATAAAGCGGATCTGGGCGAGCATCCCACTTGGCGCGGGATCGAAGGAAACCGGATTTCCTGCCTGAAAGGGGCCGGGATTGAGCCTTTGGAGACGGCGATTTTCTCGCGGATCACTGACGGCCAGGCCGCCCAGCGCGATTGGTCAGTGGCCATCAATGCCAGGCACAAAGGGTGTTTGGAGCGGACCCTACAATTTACCGAGGCGGCCCGAGGAGCGATGAGCCGAGGGTTGAGCCCGGAATTTGTCGCCGAAGATCTCCGGAGCGCCCTGCAAGGGGTTGGGGAAATGATCGGCGGCGTCGATGTCGAAGATATCCTGGGAAAGATCTTCAGCACGTTCTGTATTGGAAAGTAACGCACTCATTTGGACGCATTCGGCCCTTTCGAAACGATCCTTATATTGTCACGCTAGCCGCCCGCTTTTATGCCCGTTTCGTTCTATAAAAACTTCCTCAGGCCTTTGCTTTTCTGCGTCGATCCCGAAACGGTGCATCATTGGGCCATGGACGCCATGGCTTCCAGTGGACAGTTTCTGCAAAACTTCGCCCCCAAACCTGATCCCAGGCTCGAACGCAAAGTCTTCGGGGTGCGCTTCCCAAATCCCGTCGGCCTCGCTGCCGGCTTTGATAAAAATGCGGTCGCGCTCCCGGCCTGGGCAGCGTTGGGCTTCGGCTTTGCGGAGGTGGGCACCATCACCGCCCGCGCGCAGCCCGGCAATCCCAAGCCCCGCATCTTTCGGGTGCCGGAAAGTGGGGCGCTGATCAACCGCCTGGGATTCAACAACGAAGGCGCCGACGCCATCGCCGTGCGGCTCCGGCAGCTCCAAGCGTCGGGCCATTGGCCGCACATCCCCGTGGGGATCAACCTTGGGAAATCCAAAGTGACCCCGATCGCCGAAGCCACCAGTGATTATCTGCTGTCGTTTGAGCGCCTGCATCATTTGGGCGATTATTTCGTGCTCAACATCAGTTCACCCAACACCCCGGGGCTCCGCAGTTTGCAGGACCGGGGCGCGCTCGATGAACTCGTGGGCACCATCCAGCGCCGGAACACGGATCGGCGGCCCATCCTGGTGAAGATCGCCCCCGATCTGGAATGGAGCGCCATTGAAGAGATCATTGCCCTGACTGAAGAGCATGAGTTGGCCGGGCTCATCGCCACCAACACGACCGTGGATCATTCTCTCATTCCCATCCACAGGCATCAGCAGGGCGGGCTCAGCGGCCGCCCGCTGCGGGCGCGCTCCACGGAGATCGTGAAATTCATCACCGCCCGCACGCAGTTGCCGGTCATCGCGGTCGGCGGCATTTTCAGCGCCGACGATGCCCTGGAAAAGTTCGATGCCGGCGCCGCGCTCATCCAGATCTACACGGGATTTATCTACGAAGGCCCGGCGCTGGTGCGTCAAATTTGCGACGCCCTGCTCCAGCGCGGAGCCGCATAGAACGCATAGAACGCATAGAACGCATAGAACGCATAGAAC
>JAYTYG010000326.1:0-2689 GCA_043742585.1 Spartobacteria bacterium | reverse complement strand
TGAATCGCCAACGGCAGGCTGCCATTATCGCCGGTGTCCGCGCGGCTGGTGCTTCCTTACGGATGATCACAGATGGCGACATCACGGCAGCGGTCTCGCCGTCGCTGCCCGAGACCGGGGTGGATCTTTTTTTAGGAATCGGGGGGTCGCCTGAGGGTATGCTGACTGCGGCCGCGATGAAGGCTCTTGGCGGAGAGTTGCTGCTGCGGATGTGGCCGCGCGATGAGGTTGAGCGGCGCGCGCTGCTCGATGAGGTGGGCGAGGAAGCTCTCGACCGGGTCTATCGCTGCTCCGATCTTGTCAACGGGAGTAGCGCCCTGTTTTGCGCCACCGGTATTAGTGATAGCCCGCTGCTCCCTGGGGTGCAGCTTTTCGGGCGCAAAGCGGTCACTCATTCCGTGCTTATGCGCGAACGCAGTCGCACTGTGCGGTATATCCGCGCCGTGCATGATTTGGATCACAAGACTATTCATCTGCGGAGTAAGCGCTCCGACAGTAAGCGGCTACGTTAGATGCGTGGCAGCGGCGCGCTGCGTTCATGGAGTCTCTGCGGTTAGATGAACTCTGCCGCGCTGCGTGCTGGCTGTATCGGGGTTATGGAGGGTCAGTGTATAGTGTTACTATATAACTAATTTAGTGATAGAATTTTAAATGGCTATTGTTGACGGCTGTCTTATTTAGACGTAAACGGTTGCTCATGCCTACAACCCAACATCCTACTATGGAACAGCTGAAGCATGCCTTGGAGATAGCCCGGAAAATCGAGGCGCTGGAATCTGAGTTAGCCGGAGTTTTAGATGTTAGATCCGGTCCTCTCTCAGGTTCTAAAGCGAAGAGTCAATCCAAGGCGGCTGCGCCACTCAAAGGCGCGACACAAGGGCGGACAATGTCACCCGAGAGCCGCGAGAAGATTGCATCTGCACAGCGAAATCGCTGGATGAAAGTGAAGGGCAGTCACGGTTCTTCGACTACGGCTGCCGTTCGGAATTCGTCAATACGGCCGACCCGGGCCAAGCGGGTGGTGAGTCCGGAATCGCGCGCTAAGATGGCAGAATCGGCCCGGATCCGCTGGGCTAAAGCTGGTGCGAGGGATTAGGGCTTGTAGTGATTAGGTTTGAGTTAGGGGCCTGTGAAAAAGTGACCAATTTTTGAAACTTTCGGGGACGCCCCGGGTTTATCTGAGGAATATGAGAAAAACATTAAACATTCTATCGCTTGCTGTGGCGTCGCTAATGTTGGTTCAAAACCCAGTGAAAGCTGAGGAACCAAACGCGCCCAAAGGAAATGGGCAGGACGGCCGCTGGGATCGGCTTCAGGCAATGAAAGAGCACCTGGATCTTACTCCCGAGCAGGTGGAGAAGGTTAAAGCTGTCTTCGCCGGGGATAAGGAAAAATACATGGCGGTGCGTCAGGACTCGGCGCTCAGCGACGAGCAAAAGCGGGAGAAAATGCGGGAGCTAATGAAAGGGGCCGCAGAGCAGATCAAGGCCATTCTGACCCCCGAGCAGGAGGTTAAATGGAAAGAGCAAATGAAGAAGAGGATGGACGAGCGCAAAGGCGCGGCTGGCGCTGAGAGTAAGTAGAGAGCGGTGGCGAAATAACCAGGGGATCTGAATCTGAAATTCTATGGCGGGTAGCAACAGCTACCCGCCTCTTTCGTTCCTAGACACCGCCCGGAGGCAGCTGCGCAGTCAGGGATGATGATATCACCTATACGGGTTGCAGTTGGTAGCCAGCGACAGTCTGGCCCGGGTAAATGCGATACTCCACCCCATGTGCGCAGCCTCCCGTCCGTGCGTTGCTGTTGATTCCCAGGGCCTTGGCCACTGCGACCGATGCCTCCCCAAAGTCCGGCCCGATATCGCCCACGATGGCCGTGACGCTTTGGCCGCGGTAAGTCACCGTGGCCCGGCATCCCAAAACGACGCCGGGGATATGCCTGCGAAAGCTCCTGGTTGCCACGATATAGAGTTCAGTTTCGCTGTTTAGATATCGGCTCGGATCATTGGCGGGATATTCCCTCCGCTGGTAACTGGTGCTCGACACGTAGAAGCCCTGGGTGTCGGCCGAATAAGCCGGCGCATCCAGCCCTTGGACAAAGGGGTGGCCTGTAGCGGGATTCAATTCGTAACCGTATGGAGCGTTGAGCGGGCCTGCATTTAGCAGATCATCCAAGCCGGAGTTGGCCTTGTTATAGGCACGGGGACTGCCGTCTGCGTCGATCGCCATTCCGGCGTGAATGACATAAGCGCCGTCGGTGCTTGATACTGTATATGTGGTTCTTGTTAGGGCCATGTCTGTATTACGAAGTTGCGGGTCCGAATGTTGCGCCGAGTGGGTTGGCTAACTCATTTAGTGAATATCGAAAGATCTGGGTGGCTTGAATCGGCTGACCTTGCACTGCAACGGCTGGGATCATTCGAAGCCGTGGTCTTTAAGCTACTTTGCTGTCGGGCCATTGGCGGTGGCCGGAATGGGACGCGCATCGAATTCCTTCCAAAACTCGTCCGCCGACTGCGTGATACGCGAGTAAGAAAGCTGTTTGATGTTTGGATGTTGGCGAAGGAAAGCAATGTCGGTGCATTGTCTTGGGATGACAACAGACTCCAAGGTTTCGATCCGCATCAAGGGATGAAGATCAAGTAGCTTGTTACAGCCTTCGAGGTTTAGCTCCCGCAGCGGGGATTGG
>JAYTYG010000325.1:0-4371 GCA_043742585.1 Spartobacteria bacterium | reverse complement strand
GGATCGGCGTGGGGATCGAGTTTTGACTCGGGAAACGTCGGGCGCAGGGATTGAGCGTTGGAGATTTGCCAGAGGATGGTTTTGAGGCAGCCGCGCTCGGAGTTGCAGGATTCGGCGACCAAATGGAGGCCCTGTGCGTCGGTGAGTTTTTTTGTGACCGCATACATGCCGCTTTGGCGGTCCAACGTTTCGCGCAGGTGCACCGGGGGCAACTCGTCGCGCTGGGCGCTGAGCCAGGAGCCGAGCATGGCCGGGTAGAAGGCGTCGAGCGCCAGGCGCAGGCCCGGCAGATCCGAGAGGATCAATCGCCAGCCGTGGCGCAGATTCGGGGCCGTCTTTAACGGGCGAAATTCGTTCTGATCGTCATAGGTGGAGAGCAGTCGGGCCGCGAGGGGATCGGTATGCAGCTCCAGGTCCTGGCGGTCGATGTCCTCGCAATGAGTCAGCGCAAACCCGGCGCCATCTTTGCGGATGGCGATCTGCCCGATCTGCTCAAGCCCGGCCTGCAACCAAACATGGAGCGCTGCGGAGAGGTCGCGACTCACGGCTGGGAATGGCTGCGGTCGAACGCGGTGACTTGGTCGAGGATAATCTCGGCAAAATGCGGCTCGGTGCCGATGGCGCTGGCGTAATAAAGCGTGCGGCCCCGGAGCCGATACGGGTTGTTGCGAAAGATGCCGCGCTGGCTGGCGGCTGCGGTGATTTCGGATTCGATGCCGAGGAGCACGGGAATATCCTGGTAGCTGTGGAGGCCGTCGGAAATGAAGAAGGGGACCACGACCACGTTGGGCTGGGAGGCGATCTCGGCCCAGTCGGAGATCAACGGGGCCTCCTCCATGTAGGCGCTGAATACTTCGGCGTAGATGCCGCGGTCGGCGATGCGCTGCACTTCGCGTTTGGCTGCCGCCGCCGAGTTGTCATTTAAATTGGTGCCATGGCCGACGATAAAAAGGCTGGTCTCCTGTGGCGACACCCCGGGCGCCACTTCGGCGGCGCGGCGCAAAAGCAGATCGGTCATGTGCTCATGGCTTCCGGCCGGTTCGCAGTATTTGAGGGTGCGACCGGAGCGGACGGTGAGCGGGCCGGCGAGCTCGAGTTCGCGGGGAATCACAGTGCGGGTGAAATATCCCTCACTGATGAAGTTGGGGACCACATAGATGTCGTCGCGATCAATGAGGTGCAGGGCCTGGCGCAGGCTGGGTTCTTCTTTCCAGAAAACGCAGTGGACTTCGCCAAACGCACCTTGGCGCAGGATCTCGTCCGCGTGCGCGATGCTGGGGGTGCTCGAGTCGGGGTTAACCGTCGAGCCGTGGCCCACGATGAGAAGGGCGCTATCGGGTTTTGGAATCATGTGAGATGAGGCAAAGTCGGGTGCAATATCCGAGTTTTCGCACGGGAGTCGAGTGGTGAAAATTCGCGGCGTTGTGTGTGCCGGATGAAGCCGAATAAAGTCGGCGTCAGGCATTGCAGGCTGACATACGCCCGACGCCGCTGGCCCGGATGCAGCCTGACGTGGTCAGCCACGATGAATGCAGGTCATGTTCGCGGGGCAGATCGCGAGTGAATGTCGCTCAGAATCGGGGAAAGCAAAGTGATCCTGAGGTTTCCCGCGCGCGGGCGCGCGTGCGAGTTGGGCACCTCGGGATGACGCTTGCTTTTGTTTACCAATCTGTCGGCTTGTAGTCTTTTAGGAACTTGCCCCAGACGTGCGTGCCTGTGTTGCTCCCCTCGATGATCGGGTCCACGATCCGGGCCGCGCCGTCGACTATATCCAGCGGGGGATGAAAGCGGTGCTCCTGGGTTTTGCGCACGGCGATTTGCACCGGGTCCTCATCGGTCACCCAGCCGGTGTCGATGCTGTTCATGTGGATGCCGTCCTTGTGGTAATCGGCGGCGGAAGTGCGGGTCATCATGTTCAGGGCGGCTTTGGCCATGTTGGTGTGCGGATGGCGGGTGGTCTTGAACTTCCGGTAAAACTGGCCCTCGACGGCGGAGACGTTGACGATGTGTTTGTCCCGATTCGGGGTCCGGAGCATGAGGGGTTTGAGGCGCGCGTTGAGGACGAAGGGGGCGACGGCGTTGACGAGTTGGACTTCCAGCAGTTCCACCGAGGACACTTCCTCCAGGAGCAGGCGCCAGGAGTTGCGCTCGCGCAGGTCGACTTGCTGTAAGTCCTGGTCGAGCTGGCCGCTGGGGAATAACCCGCTTTGAGCCGCGAGCTCATCGGCGGTCATGGGCGCGGCGTGGCCTCCTGGGAGCGCGGCGCGGGCGTCGCTCAGGAGATGGTATCCGCGCAAGCCCTCGTAGTGGCCGAGGAGCTGGCGCACGTTGGCCGGCAGATCCTGCAGGGAGGCGGTTTCGCCTGCCATCATGTGCTCGTAGAACTCGTGCGGTCTGCGCACGGTCTGACAGGCGTTGTTAATGATGTAGTCCAGCCGCTGCCGGGTCGCCAATAGATGGGCGCAGAATCCTTCCACGCTCGGAGTGTGGCGCAGATCGAGCCCGAAAATCTCCAGGCGTTGTCCCCATTCTGCAAAGTCCGGCTCGGCCGCATACCGTGCTGCGGAGTCTCTCGGGAAGCGAGTGCACACGATCAGCTCGGCGCCCGCGCGCAGGAGTTTGATGCCGGCCTGGTACCCGATCTTTACCCGGCCCCCGGTGAGCAGGGCGACGCGGCCGCGGAGGTCGGCGGACTCGGAGCGTTTACGGAAATTGAACTCGGCGCATGGAGGGCAGAGCTGGTCGTAGAAATCGTGGATGCTGGAGTAGTCGCGTTTGCAGATGTAACAGTTCTGTGGTTCGAGGACTTCGCGGAACTCGGCATCAGCGGGGATCTCGCGCGGTTCGAT
Source organism: Spartobacteria bacterium (assembly GCA_043742585.1). Taxonomy (GTDB): domain Bacteria; phylum Verrucomicrobiota; class Verrucomicrobiia; order Chthoniobacterales; family Chthoniobacteraceae; genus CAIURC01. Next base: position 1,522 of record JAYTYG010000325.1, on the reverse strand, counting down.
GTCTGGGGCGGGAGGCAGGTTCGGGGTGGTGAATACAGTCTGTCTGCGTAACTTCCGGATACCGGTTTCTTCCAAAACAGAGTCGATCCGTTTAAGGTGCGCGTCTTTTTGTTTGCGCTGTGTAGCTTTCACCAGGCGTCGGCGTTCCGCCAGGTCCGGGTTGTAGACGCGGCCGACTGCTTGGACGAGCCGGACGCGATCTTCGGCGGGGATTGGACCCAGGAGCGCGCGGTCCGTGGCGATGGCCTCCAGCACTTCAATGGCGGCGTGTAGTCGTTCGGAAAATGGGCGCTGGTTGGGTTCCATGGGGGGGGCTTTTAAAGGATGAAGGATGAAGTATGAAGTATGACTGGAGAATGGAGAGGGGAGGGGAAGAAGGGAAGGGGAGAGGGAGAGGGGCGGGGGGAATTATGAAAGATGAAGGATGCATGGAGAGAAAAGGGAGAGCGGGAGGCGGGTAAGGGGGGCTTGGGGGGCTTGGGGGGTTAACGGCATCTGCGTTCTTTGAGCGCTCCCTCATTCATCCCTCATCATTCGTCATTCATCCTTCATCCTTCATCCTTCAAAGGCCTCCCTCCGAATGCGGGGTGGGCATTTGTTTTTGTCAGCCATCGGGTTTCGTGATGAACTCGCGTCTCGGTCGCCATCCCGGTGTACCAGCCGCATTTATGACTTTAAGCCCAAATACGCTCGCTTCAACGCGGCTTCATTCAGACCGCAGCAATCAGCCTGGCGCCTTCGTGGTGAACGCTCCGGGTCGGGTGAATTTGATCGGCGAACATACAGATTATAACGAGGGGTTTGTGCTGCCCATGGCCATTGAGAAGGGGATCAGCATCGCGGTGCGGCCGCGCGAGGACCGGTTGGTGGTGCTGAGAACGGCGGCTGCGGAGGGGGCCGTCACGGTGGATCTTGCAGAGCCACTCCGGAGCGGGCGCCGGGATTGGGCGTGTTACCCGCTGGGCGTGCTGGCTGGCTTTCAATCGTTGGGCTGGGAGATTCCAGGCTTTGACGCGGAGATATCGGCGACGCTCCCGGCCGGCGGGGGATTGAGCAGCAGCGCGGCGCTGGAGGTGGCGATGGCGACTGTGGTGGAAACGCTTTGTGGCAAATCCCTGGCTCTGGAGCAGAAGGCTTTGCTGTGTCAGCAGGCCGAGCATGAGTTTGCCGGAGTGCCTTGCGGGATTATGGATCAGTTCGCGGTGACCTTCGGCAAGGCCGGGCATGCGATGCTCCTCGATTGCCGCAGCCGGGAGCTGCGGTATGTGCCGTTCGGCGGTGGCGACGTCAGCCTGCTGGTCATCAATAGTGGGGTGAAACACAGTCTTGCCGACGGCGAATACGCCAAGCGCCGGGCACAGTGCGAGTCGGCAGCTGCGTTGTTGCAGGTCCGCTCCCTGCGCGATGTGACAAACGCCCAGTGGTTGGCGGGAAAAGAGGCGTTGCCCACTCTCGAACGTAAGCGGGCCGCGCATGTGCTCAGCGAGAATGACCGTGCCTTGGCTTTTGTGAAAGCGTTGGG
>JAYTYG010000324.1:0-4192 GCA_043742585.1 Spartobacteria bacterium | reverse complement strand
TAACCCGTAAAAGAGTGGCGGAAGATGCGGGCGCGGGTTCTTTAGTTCAAGGTAAATCTTCCGGTTTTTTTGAAAAGTGCGGGGCGTCTTTTGTTTACGGGGCAGGAGGAGATGCGCAGCGCGGCTAGATCCGCGCTTGTCGGGACGCCGCGGTGGATCGAAGCTACGGGTGTTTATGAGTAGAACTCAACGCAGCGTCATGTCCATAGGCCGCTCGGTGGAAGGTCGGGAACAGATTGTGGTGGCCAATTTCGATCTCAAGGCCTCGCGCCCGGAAATTGCGCCGACGCTTCTGATCGGGGGAGTGCATGGGGATGAACCCGCTACGGTGTTGTTGCTCGAGGCGTTTATTGAAAGATATTTGCTGGAGATTGCAGAGCCCGTGGCTGTGCTGTCTTTGTGTAACCCAGATGGTTATCGGCTCGCCACGCGTTACAACGCACGACACGTGGATCTCAATCGCAATTGCGGCTTTCGTTGGTGCGCCAATAGTCTCGAGCCCGCTGGGCCTGCGCCTTGGTCGGAGCCCGAGATTTGCGCCGTCCGCGATTTTATTGAGCAATGGCGCCCGGGGAAGGTCGTGAGCCTGCATTGGGCGCTGGCAGAGCTGGATGCCGATGGGCCGCAATCGACGCCTTGCGCGCTGGCAATGTGGGGGGCGCTCAATGAGAGGGAGCGGAGCGCGTATCGGCTTCGGGTGACGCCGGCAACGCGGGATTTGGAGGGGAGTGCGCACAGTCAGGAGTTGGAATGTCCGGGGTCACTCGGGCAGTGGTGCGCGTATGGGTTTTGTCCCGAGGACGGTCTTGCGCCGGCGATGATTACGCTGGAATTGCCGTATGATCCGGCGCTGGATTGTCGGCCGGCTATCCTGCCTGAGGATCATTTGGAGACGCTGCGGGTGCTCTGGAAGCGGGACAGCGAAAGCTATTTGAGGGAGGTCGGCGTCGGGGTGTTCAAGATGCTTGCCGCGGCTTGTCGGTTTGCGGGTGAGTCTTGAGAATAGCGCAGCGGCGCCGCAGGAATGGGGCTCATATTGTGACTGAGGGCAAGAAGGTTTCGCCGCAGGGAACACAAAGAACACATAGAAACGCAGGGTTTTAATGGCTCAATGAGTCTGCCTGCTGCTCATGATAGGTTCCGACAATGGGTTGGCTGGTCCGCTTAATTACCCGCTTCTTTTGTAACGCAGAGGCGCGGAGGCGCGGAGATAGGTTTTTGTAATAGGGTTAATATGCGTGTGCTATGCGCGTGCTATGCGCGTGCGTGTGCGTGTGCGTGTGCAGTGGGTTTTTAGGTAGGTGTGTGATGCAGGTTGAGGATTGTTATCAGCGGGGGGGCGGTAATCCCGAGTCGAGCGATTGAAGTGCGACCCCTGTATTTCTCTGCGGCTCCGCGTCTCTGCGTTAAAACTCCGGACTTTTACCGGAGCGCGCCCTCGAATAGGAACGCCTCATGGTACAAATCGAAATCGAATATCTCGGCGGGTTGCGTTGCACGGCGATCCATGGTCCTTCCAAAACGCAGCTCATTACCGATGCGCCCGTGGATAATCACGGTAAAGGCGAATCGTTTTCGCCCACGGACCTTGTCGCCACTGCCATGGGCACTTGCATGCTCACCATCATGGGGATTTACGCCGAAAATAATGGGATCGATTTGGCAGGGACGAAAATTTCCGTGACCAAGGAAATGACCACCGTGCCAGTGCGCCGGATAGCGAGGTTGAATACTGAAGTGCGGCTGGCATTGCCACAATCGCATCCGAAGCGCGAAGCCCTTGAGCGCGCGGCGTTGAGCTGTCCGGTGCACCAGAGCTTGCATCCGGAGATCGAAAAGCCGGTGCGCTTTCTTTGGGTTTAGACTTGGAGCGGTTGCGCCAGGATCAATTCGGCGGCGCTCGTGAAATCGGCGGTGACAAACTCGGCGTCTGCGGTCGACTGCGCGTTTCCATAGCCAGTCTGCACGAGCACGGCCCGGGTGCCTGCGGCGTGGCCGCATTGGATATCAATGGCTTTGTCGCCCACAAACCAGGAGCGGGCGAGATCGATAGAGAGTTCGCGCGCTGCTTCCAGGAGCATGCCGGGCGCGGGTTTGCGGCGTAGCGAGTCAGTTCCTGGGGCGTCGGGGCAGAAATAGGTGGCGTCGATGAGCTCCGGGCCGATGAGCTCGAGGAGGCGCGAGTGAACAGCGTGGTATTCAGGCAGCGTGATCCTGCCACGACCGATCCCGCTTTGGTTGGTGATGATGATGGTTTTGAATCCGGCTTTCTGAAGCGCGCGGAGCGAGACGTTGACCCTTGGGAAAAGCCGCACCAGAGCCGGGTCCCTGCAATAATGGACCTCCTCCATGAGCGTGCCATCGCGATCCAGAAAAATGGCGGGGAAGAGCGGGGGGAGAGAGGTCATGACAGACGTAAAGTGATAGGGCGTGCGATCGCCCGGAAGCTATCAATTATCCTAAAACCGAGAATTGAATCTAAACACAGAGGGCAATTTCCTGTCATCCGCTTCGACCAGCTCCTCGGGCGGGTGGGATAAAGTGCGCGTATACGGCGAGTTCAGCCGCGGTTCAGGGCGGCGCGGGTTCGTGCGTGCGGGGCGGCGTCCCAGGGCGTTGCCACTGGGCTGTAGAGTTGTTGCGCCCTCGGCGTGTTGGAGGGTGCGGGCCTTATTAGTCCCGTGCTTCCAATTCGTGCCCTCGAGTCACGCGTGACAGACCACTAGATCGGCGCCAACTCCGGGTTTGTTGCCAGCGCGGCATCGCTCTTGGGCTGGGATTCCGGCCGGTCTTCAATCGCCCCTTTGCGTTCGTTTAAGGGCCGTAAAATGGCGCGCACGGACGAGGCGACGCCGCCTCGAAAGCGCCGGGCGAGCTGGCCTTCCAGCGCGATCCAATGACCGCTTTTAGAAAGAAGTCTGAGGGGTGTCTGCGCGGTGTTTTCGCCTTCGAGCACGTGTTGATGGATTTTTAAAAAGTCGGCCCGGAGCTCCGGTTGCAGGAGGTCGAAGAAATTGAGTTTGGCCACTTCTTCGGTCGAGTAACCCAGGGCCCTGCGCCAGGCCGGGTTCACGTCCATAAAGGCTCCCGTAATCGACACCGTTTGCAGGAGTTCGCCGGAATTTTCAAAGAGGTCGCGATAACGTTCCTGGGTCTCGCGCAGGGCAATCTGCACACTTTTTTGCGCGATCGTTGACTCGATGCGATGCGGGAGGATGCGGAGATAGTTGCTGTCCCTGTCTTTTGTTAAATAATCGCATACGCCCAGATGCAAGGCGCGCACAGCCACGGCCTCATCGCCCGGCGCAATGATGAAGACGGTGGGCGTGGAATTCATGAGATCAAAGCTCGATAGGACGGAGCCGTTCCCGAGCGAGTAGTCGGCGACAATGACGTCGAATTCTTTGAGCATCAGGGTGTGTTCGGCTTCAGGTAGCGAACTAACGATGCTGCAATCGTAGGTGAGATGCTGAGTTGCAATCATGCGCTGGAAGGCTGCCAGAACTTCTGGGGAGTCTTCGATGAGCAGGACTTGTAACGGAGGACGTGTGGATTCTTGTGTCATTGGGCGAGTCCCCAAGCCGAGCGCCAGGTGCGAGGCATGAGGTTTCTGAGACGAGTGCAAAGAGCGTGCCGAACGTGGCCTGAGGCTGGCCTTAATTGCGTGGGTGCCCGGCTGGTCGCGCGCACTATGCGCTGCCCCGGACGCCGGATTTTTAGGGTTGCTCAGGAAATCCAGACCTGACGCTGGTGACTCCGGGCCGGGGACGTGGCGGGATGCGGTGGCGGTGAACTACGGATCGATACGGTCGTTAAATGCGTGAAATGATAACGGTTTATTTGCGAGCCGCGTTGAGTCGCCTGGGCTCAAGCTCTCATCGGTGAGGAATTATGAAGGATGAGTTATGAATTATGAGGGGAGCGTTGCCTGCTGCGGGCTTAACGGCGCGTGCATGCTCCGAAGCTGCATCATTGATAATGGGCTGCCCCGGCAGATGCTGCGGAACGTGCGGATTGAAACGCACATCGTTTGATTTCCTGGAGTTTGGCCATTTTGAATAGCCGACCCGAAGGGAGGGGCTGGAATCCGCAACTAACCCGAAGCGACTGTTTCCCTAGATAGCGAGTCGACTCCGCAGGTGGTCGCAGCACCGGTGACATTGAGGGAACCACGCAAGCGCCCCCCCAGAAC